>JAYVJH010000446.1:0-2699 GCA_043769455.1 Runella sp.
AGTTTTTCTCGCCATTTACTGTCATCGCTTAGTTCTATTTCGTTAATTAGCTTGTTTTGGCTTGCGTTTTTGAGTGGAACAGTAAACATAAAATCTTGACCATTGACTAATATTCTATTTCGGTTTATCCAGCCCCTATTTATAAAATTTACATCGTCATAAAGTATAAACTTATCGACGGTTGCCATCAGTTGCAAATAACCAATATACGGCAATATGTAGGGTTGCATGATAGCGATTGTCATGGGCGTAGTTTTCTCAAATAATAATCTTGGCCAGGATACAGCACATCGGCTTGGGTTGTGTCTGTGCCGAGGCGCAGGTCGGTTGGGAGGGGTTTTATTACACTTTTGGCAAAAAACAAATAATCAGCTTCTGCTGGAATAGGCTGCACACCTTGTTCAAAAGGATTGATAGGTATGAGTTTTCGAGTTAGATTTTTACCAAAAAGTGGATATTCAAAGTCATCATTGATTGTACCAAGTGCCACGGTGGCAGTATCTGGTACGATTGAGTCGAACTTGGCGTAGGCGGCAGTAATGTCGGGCCGAGCAAAAGTCTGGACTTCCATACGACTTTGTTCAAAAATAGATTTTTGACCATTGACCGATATCGGCAATGCTCTTAGATTATAAAATACCGCCAAAATGGCTGACAGACAAGCTATTATTACTACCAAACCAACGTGAGTTTTGAGCAATATGTTATCCTTTGACACCAAATTATATTTTTTGTCGAACAATAGAGCCAAAAACAAAACAGCAAAAATACCTGTTTCTTGAAAATAACGCCCTTTCCAGGGATCATAGGGGGCCGAATAAGACAAGGCTGCAAAGTGTAACAACACAGCCACAGCCAAAAACCAATGAACAGGCGAGCGAATAGCACCAAACAAGACCAAAAACAAAATCGGAAAAACCAACGCAAAACCTAATATTCCCCAGTAGGGCGTGCCGTTTGTGAACATATACCGCCGCTCAAACGTAAATGGAATAATGGTAAAGTCGGTTTCTTCGTCTAAGCGCATTTTGAGTTTTTGTTCCAACCAAATCAACGGCTTTTTCATGACTCGGTTCAGTCTTTGGCCTGTTTCGATGTTTCTCAATCCATCTAAATTAACAAAATCGCAGGTATATCTCAATACGTTTCGAGAGCCTTGCTCAAACAAGTTTTTGAAGCCGCCGTGGCTTGTGGCTCGCTCAATCGATTGGTGTTTGAGCGCAGTTGGTGGCCCGATGGGGTGGCCAAAGACTTCGATGTTTTTGAGATAGCCCGTTGGCAATGTCCAGATACAAAAGCAGACGGCGACGGCAGAGGTAAATTTGAATAGATTACTGATGTGAGAACGTGCTTGAAACCCACGACTCCCAACCCACAACTCGGGACTAAGAACTGTATAAACCACTACCACAAAAACCGAAGGAATAAGCAACGCAAAAGTAGCTTTATGACCAAAGGCAATACTCAAACTCAATGCCGCCAAGTACAGATAACTGTCGAGTTGGGTGTTTTTGAAACTAAACAAAAAATAAAGCGAACAACTCAAATAAGCAGCCAGCACTATATCAGTATCGGTTGTGGTGGCTTGCATTAACAAATCTAAAAACAAACTAAACGCCAAAGCACAAAAAAAACTGGCCGTAAGGTTGCGAGCTATACGCTGAACAATTCCAAAAATAGCTACCAACGACACCCAATATGACAGATGATGAATGAATTTTAGTGCATTTTCAAAGCGGCCTGTTATCAAAAAACTATAAATCTGAATCGTTGTAACACTCTTTGGGTAGGTGTCCATATTCCAGTTTGTGCCTCCAAAATGCGCCATCGTCCCTCGCTGAATGTACTGCATGACACGGTTCAAATGCCCCGTCATGCTATCCCATTCGTTGGGAGGGGTGGCCAGTACTAATATCAAGTTTGTGATACCGACAATGGCCAGTGTCAAAAAAAGTACGCTAAAAATACACTTCAAGTAAAATGACAAATCACTAAACCAATTTTTGAATACCTGCCAGCGACCAACGATTGTATTTAAAATCTGTAATGGTTGGTGTTGAGGTTGTGCTAACGTTGAAGTGAGACTAATCAGAATAGAAGGCATAATAACACCAACCGCCCAAGCCCCAACCGAAGCCGTAAGATGTAGCGGCGACAAACAAAAACCTGTAACAATAACGCTCCCCGCAAAAAGCACAAATGAGGTCAAAAGCCAGTCAATGAGAGATTTTTGACAAATTTTAGAGGCCGTATCGAAAATGTAGTAGAGAGAAAGTAGAAAAAAAATGAGTACCATTAAGCTACTATTTGGTGTATTGACAGCACAAAAGTAGGTAATAAACGGTAGATTAGCCATAGTTGCCATCAAAACTATTTACCGTGTTATTGTGGCACCAATAATTTTGCTTACTGTACGGTTCATTCTTGCCCTCGCTCGGTTCTACCGAGTGATGACTATCGCAAAGCCCTCTTGGCGAAGTATAAAAACCAACAAGCCAGCCTTTTAAATTCCTCATACTTCGGAATGACAAAAAGTATTAAAAAAATAATTTTTATACAAATGTTTGGAAATACAAAACTAATACTCTACATTTTCGCCATATTTACAAATACCCGTTTTTTAGTTCTCATTTAAACAGCCAGCTTATGATTACAAAAACACACAACTCTCCCACCCATCGCTAATTTTATTAGCCCTT
>JAYVJH010000447.1:0-17021 GCA_043769455.1 Runella sp.
AATAATGGCGAATATGACCTGGCAATCAAAGATTTGCAGCAAGTGCTATCGGCCAACTACGAGCCTGCTCGTACCAATTATCTGTTGGGCGAGTGTTACAGGCTCTCTAATAGAATAGAACTGGCTGCACCTTACTACCAAAAAGCAATAGCTGCTGGTGAAGCCCCTGCCGAAGCCCCGTTTCATTATGCTTTTGCGCTCAAAGCCATTGGCAAATACCAAGAAGCCATCACGCAGTTGGACAAATACATTGCCAGCAACCCGCTCAATAAAACTTTTGCCGAAAAAGCCAACAGAGAGCTTTATACACTCAAAGACATTGCGCTGGTTCAACAAAAAAAGACATTTTATCAAGTCAAAAACCTCAATAAACTCAACTCAACTGGGGCCGATTTTTCGCCTTTTGTCCGAGAAGACGAGCTGATATTTGTGTCATCTCGCAAAGCCACTACCTACAAAAATAACGGCTTGGGTATGACGGGAATTTATAAAGTAAAATTGGCCGAAAACTATTAAGAAACTGGCGGTACGCCACAAATATTCAGCCCAAATCTGTTTTTGGAAGGTGTAAACGAAGCCAATGTAGCTTTTACAAAAGATGGCAAAAAAGTGGTTTTTGCACGAGGCAACACTGGCAAACGCAAAGGCTCTGCCGATGTGGACTTGTACCTGAGTGCTTTTGTGGGCGGCAACTGGACAATGCCTAACCTCATTCCTGTCAGCGACTCGGCTTCGTGGGACGGCTCACCTGCCTTCTCTCGTGATGGTCGAACACTTTATTTTTGTTCAAATCGTCCTGGCGGTGTGGGTGGAATTGATATTTATAGAACCAACATGGACGCTTCCAATCGGTTTAGTAAGCCCGTCAATATGGGCAAAGACATCAATACTGCTGGCGATGATATGTTTCCTTATGTTGCACCTGACTCCAAGCTATATTTTGCCTCAGACGGCCACCCAGGTCTGGGTAAGTTAGATATGTTTGTGGCTACTCGCTCGCAAGGGGTAATAAGTGTCGAAAACTTAGGAACGCCCATCAATACCCGATTTGACGATTTTAGTTTGGTGTTTGCCGATGATGAAAAAAAATACGGCTTCTTTTCGTCAAACAGAGAAGGGGGCAAAGGCGACGATGATATATATTTCGTAGAAGACATTAGTGTTGGGTTGGACTCGGCAGAAATAGCAAAGTTAGACCCTAACGACCCACGCCGCCCAGAAAAAATCAAGATTGAAGTACCCAAAATCGTTAATTATTATTTGGCCGGAAATATCACAACCAACGAAGAGCCATCGGTAGTACTTGACTCGGCCATTATCAAACTCATAGACGTAGGTGCTGATAGCGTTGTGGCAGAGGGAGTGAGTAAAAACGGAGGTGTTTATGGTACATTTAGCGTCGAAGAAGGAAAAGATTACAATTTATTAGTAGAAAAAACAGGATTTTTGACCAAACGGGAGTCTTTTTCGATGTCAGGGAGAGGGATTCCACCTATTTTTAGAAAAAAATTAGTAACAGACACAACTTTCTATGCCAACATCAAACTCGACCGATTGGCGCTCAACAAAACCTTTGTTCTCGAAAATATTTATTACGACTTAGACAAATTCAACATCAGACCAGATGCGGCCCTTGAACTCAACAAATTAGTTCAGGTCATGCTCGATAACCCCGCACTCAAAATCGAACTTAGCTCACATACAGACAGCCGAGCGACAGATGCCCACAACAATAAACTATCGCAAAACAGGGCAGAGTCGGTAGTTAAATACTTGATTTCAAAGTCGATAGCAGCAGATAGGCTCACAGCCAAAGGTTACGGCGAAACGCAGTTGATTGTAGCAAATGCCAAAACCGAAGATGAACATCAACGCAACCGCCGTACTGAGTTTACGGTATTGGGCTATTGATTATTAGTCAGCGACTACCAAAAATAGCACTGCCCACTCTAACCAGCGTGCTGCCTTCTTGTGCCGCAACAAGGTAGTCGCCGCTCATGCCCATCGATAGCTCTGTCAAAGCAACTTGATGACTGAATGATTTGGCTTTGAGCGTGTCAAAAAACTGTTTTAGGTTCTTAAATTCTTGACAAACTTGAGCTTGGTTGTCGGTATTTGAAGCCATGCCCATTAGCCCTACAATCCGTATATTTTGCATGGCAGCTACTTCATTGCTACTCAAAATCTCGGCAGCTTCGTCTTCTGACAACCCAAATTTTGTTTCTTCTTGGGCAATATAAATTTGTAGAAGGCAATCTATCGTTCGGTTGTGTTTGGCGGCTTGTTTGTTTATTTCTTGTAAAAGTTTGAGGCTGTCCACCGAGTGAATCATACTCACAAAGTGCGCCATGTATTTAACTTTATTGGTTTGCAAATGTCCAATCAAGTGCCAGTCGATGTCTTTGGGCATTGCCTCGTATTTTTCGACCATTTCTTGTACTTTATTTTCGCCATATCGCTTAAAACCAGCCTGATAGGCCTCCATTAGCATTTCTATTGGCTTGGTTTTGGTAACGGCTATCAGTCGGGTATTTGTTCCCAGTTCTACCTCGATGCGCTTTATATTTTCGGCTATTGTCATTTTTATAGTTTTATAGATTAGATACCTTTTTAAAATTCACCAAATCTATTAAAATATTTTTACTTGCTGCCCCGAATGTTTACACAAAACGGCATAGGCGTTAGGCTTAATCTGACGAAGGGCTGGAATGTTTTTCAAGAAAAAAGTTTTGAATCGGTAGATGGCTTTTTCTTTGGGCGATTTCATCATAAAGTCAATCACTTCGTCAGTCAAAAACATAAAAGCCTCGTCCAACACTTCAAAACCTTCTGATTTTAACAAAAACTTAAACAGTGCGGGCGTGTAAATGTTGATATGGCCGTAGTCTAAGAAGTGCTTGATTTTTTTATCGACAAAAAAACTAAAATCTATCGGAATCTCAAAAAATTGATACTCAGACACCCGAGCAATTTCTCTGAGCAATATTCGTGGATGTTCAACGTGTTCGATTACGTGCGAGCAAGTCGAGAGTTCAAAGGCTTTGTCGGCGTGTGGAATCTTATAGCCATCAAAAAGCGTAATTTCTTTCAACGATTGAAGATTTCGAGCTTTGATTTTTTCGATACCAGAGTTTGAAATTTCTACCGAGTGCATCTCGTCAATAAATTTTCGTTGGTCCAATTCTCGCAATACAGCACCATCGCCTGAGCCTACGTCTAACATTTTTTTGAAGCCATATTTTTGGCAAAGATTTACAATATCATCAGCTTTTTGGCGTGCGCCAATTTCTCGCCAGCGAGCATCTGATGTTTGGTATTGAGCATCGTAAACGCTTTTGAGGGTGGTAGAAACATCGGTTTGGGTCATTTTTTTAAATTTTAGAACAAACTTACAATCAGTTTAGCACATAGAAAACATATAATCGAATATCTTTGCAAGAGTTATGCCAACATCGACACAATCATCAAAAACAGCACGCCGCAAACCACTTCCTGCAATGGGTTGGTTTGTGTTGGGCTTGTGTCTAATCGCTATCGGTGGCGGTGTTTGGTATTGGCTTCGCCTCAACGTCAATCAGTGGCAACATAACCCCAAAGTCGGTATCAAAATGCCGATGCGCTATCAAGTTCATGGTATAGATGTGTCGCATCACAACGCCAAAATCAACTGGGAAAAAGTACGGCAGATGCGAATAGAAGACCTGCGGCTACAATTTGCGTACATCAAAGCCACCGAAGGCGTGTCGCTGTCTGACCCCGATTTTAAATATAATTGGTCGAAAGCGGACGAAGTGGGACTGTACCGAGGTGCGTATCATTTTTATGTAGCTTGGAAAGCTCCCGAACCACAAGCCGAGCAGTTTATTCAGACAGTAAACCTCAAAAAGGGAGACTTGCCACCTGTACTTGACTTTGAAGTAGGTACAAATGCGTTTAGCCGTGAGCAAGTAATCGAAAACCTCAAAACATGGCTACGATTGGTAGAAAATCACTACGGCGTTCGACCGATTATTTATACCAACGCCAATTTTTATAAACGATACATCAAAAACAACCTCGACCAATATCCGCTCTGGATAGCCGACTACTCGGGGCTGGCACTCAACCGTTATGACAATGCCAATATTTTGTTTTGGCAACATTCCAAAGATGGCAAAACCGAGGGTATTAGAGGAAACGTGGACTACAATGTGTTTTTGGAAGACGAATTAAAGTCGTTGGTGATTGGTAATTAAGGGGTTATGTATATATTTTCTGTTTTTTAATTAAATTTGCAAATCATTTTAACGCTACTCTTATGCCCACCATAACCGAAGAACCAATCGTAAGCCTAAGAAGCTACCACGGCGAAATGCCAAAGCCAATTTACAGTATGACCGCCAACGAGCGAAAAGCTTATTACGAAGCCGCTGCTATTAAAACCCGAGAGTACCTGTTTTCGATTGGTCAGTCATTGGTGTATCGAAAAAATGGTCGAATGATAGCCGAGTCAGCCGATGGTTCAATCGAAGTTCTTTCTTAAATGCCTACTTTATATATCATCGCTGGGCCACCAGGAATTGGAAAAAGCACAAATGCTCGTACTTTTGTACCAACTGATATACCGATCGAAAATTCAGACTTATTGGCTAATTATCTCAAAAGTAAAGGCGAAGTAGATTACCAAGAAATTGCCTTCGATAAAATTATTGCCAAGTCGAAAGAAAACTCCTTAATTGGTATCGACTTTGGTATCGAAATCAATTTAGGTTACCAGATTCCACATTATAGTATTGTAAGGTTTCTGAAAGAAAAATTCAATTATCGTGTTGAAGTAGTATTATTTTTTACAGATTCGCTCGAATTATGTTTAAGTCGTGTTTTAGATAGAGAACGTAAGGGTGGGCATCGTGTGCCTGAGCAGATTGTGAGAGAAATGTATGCCAATACGATTCCTTTACTTCATAAAAACATTTTCCTTATTGATCATTTACAGTTTGTCAATGTTACAGAAACATCTCTTAGTCCAGAACTCGTTTATTCGGGTTATTATCCTAAACAAACCTGTGAGTTTTGTCAAGATGACTTACCTAACTGGGTAACAGACAATTTCAAAGAAGATACATTTTTGCGCCCATGATAACAGTCAGCAATTTAAGTAAATCTTACGGTGGGCATTTGGTGATAGAAGTGTCAAACTTAGAATTAAGCGATGGAATACATTGGTTCAAGGGTGCAAATGGCTCAGGCAAAACCACATTTTTTAGAACATTGGCCGGAATGTTGCCTTTTGAAGGAACTATTCAGCTCGCTGGTTTGGACATTCGCAAAGATCCCATTGCCTATCGTATGGCCATTAACTACGGGGAGGCAGAACCAACTTACCCAGCATTTTTGACGGCCAATGATCTTATTCAGTTTGTGGCCAAAGCCAAAAAAGCTACTAAAAACCAAATAGACAACCTCGTTGAACGCATTGGTATAACGCCCTTTTTATATCAGCCAACTGGTTCATATTCAAGTGGTATGCTCAAAAAAACGTCGTTGGTGTTGGCTTTTTTAGGCAATCCCAAAGTTATTATTTTGGACGAGCCACTCATAACTATTGACGAAGCAACGGTAAACGAAGTGTATCATTTAGTAGTTGAGCATTATGAGCGTGGCGTTAGTTTTTTGTTGTCATCGCACCAAGATTTTCGGTTTGAGGCTTTGCCCGTTTCTTCTACGTTTCGAGTGGCCAATAGACAAATTATTCAGTTATGAAATCTATCTGGAACGTACTCAACAAAACGCTCGTAGCTGGGTTTTATCGCCAAAATGCTGGGTTTTTGTTTCTAATAATTTTGTTTGGTTTTGGTTTTTTGCGCCCCGAAGACCATATTGCGCTTATGCGTTATGTTTTTGCATCACCTTTTTTGTTGGTTTTATTATGGGCAATTTGGGTGTTGTATCATCTCAAAATCGTGTTGTTTGTGCAGCAGCAGCTCGGTTTGCCTTCTCACTATTTTTTATATCATATCGTCCTAATCAATCGTTTTGAGCGTTGGGCTTTACTGTTTTTAGTACAATTTTTGGTCTGGCTTCCTGTTTTGATGTATGCCGCTTTTGTTGGGTATTATGGCTGGTTGTTTGGTCAGTACGCTGCTGTTTTTTGTACTGTTATATTTCTGACAATCATGCCATTATCGGCTGTTTTAGTTTATGAATATCGCTTTTTTAGACCCAATCCCGACAAAAGTTTGAGTGTTGCCATTAGTTATTTCAATCGTACTTTTACCAAACCTTATTATAGTTTTTTCTTGTTATATTTATTCAAGGCACAACCTATCTCATTTTTTCTTACCAAAGCCTTTACCGTTGGCATTACGATTGGCCTTTGTTTACTTTACCCTACCGATAGCTACGACCAGCGGCTACTCTCGCTCGGAGCATTGCTAACGGGAGTAGCCCATGCCAGTATGTTGCTAAACCTCTATGAATTTGAGCATTTGCAACTACCCTTCTTACGCAATTTGCCACTGACACATTCTCATCGTTTGGGGCAATACACCCTGCTTTTTATGCTGTTGTTATTGCCCGAGACAGTTGTATTGTTGCGGTATTTGCCCGAAGAGTTGAGTTATGGCTACGCTTTGCAATGGTGGGCTTTTGCGCTCAGTATATGCAGTATTATTTTTGGAAGATTTCTACAAAAAAACTACGTCGTAGATGACTTGCTACGACATAGTTTTTATTTTTTTATTGTCGGCTTTTTTGCCATTATGTTCCGAATACCTATTTTTGTTTTCGCAGTCGTCAATTTTTTGGTAGGTATCTGGCTTTTTGTACGGTTTTATTATCGGGGCGAGTATTTGGTGCGGGATTGAAAAACTATTCCATGCCTGCATCACGGTATCGCTAAGGTGAAAACACAGACCACGGGATAGGATAAATTACCTTACATCAAATTGATTTTCTTTACTTCCCCGTTTTCGAGGGTATATACAAAATCATTGCCCTCAAAAGTAAATGTTTTGTAAACATCTTTTACAGTATCTATTAATTTGACAGGTTTATTGTTCACAATTTTGTAAAGGATAAGCCTATTTTTGGTTTTGTAGTTTGTTTGAAACTTACTACGTACCAGAAATGCAAATGAGTTGGTTTTTATATGCCACTCAGATTTATCAACGTACTCGTTACAATCAACGTTACAAGTAAGAAATAAAAAAGATTCTTCACAGGTGGGGCAGTTAAAAAAATAGTTACGGCCTCCACCAACGTCTTTTTCCATTACATACCAAAGTCCATTTTCAATAATTTTACTTTCTCTTTGAACTTTTCCATCGTATTGTTTTTGGTTCAATAAATCTTCATCAGTAATGTATGTTTTCTCACATGACACCAATGTCATAATAAGTGTAATAACAGCGATAGCAGAATATACTCTTTTCATAGTTGCTAACAGTTACATTGTTTAAACACACAACATTGTATGGGAGTCCAGCCAACAATGATAGCTCCAGCACCCATCACTACCCAGGCTACCGTAGGATTAGGAATAACAGCAGCCAAGCCCCAAGCAACCACGCCGCCTATAGAGCCCCCTAACACCGTATTCCAAAAATCACGCCACTCAACACCATGCGACCCAGGATTAGCTTGGTTTCTCGTAAAATCCCAAAGTTCTTTTGCTGCTCCAAATAAAACACCAGCAGTAACTCCTGCAGCTACTAAAAGACCTGCTTTTACCCACGGAGTCCACCACGAAGTAAAGCCATATGCAATGGCACATACACCTAATGCACCAGCAGCTCCTGCCATTACATGAAGTAAACAATCGCCAGAGCAATTTACTCTACCATTTTGTAGAGGTGGAACTCCTTGAAAATCTGGAATACGCCCAATGGTCTTATCTTGAAATGGTTTGAGCCGTTGTTCAAGCGTGTTTTTGTCTTTTTGTGTAAATACACCTTCGAGTAGTGCAATTTTATCTGCACCGAGGTTTTCTTTTGCTATGGTTGTCAGTACTTTGTTTGGGTCTTTCTGCAATTCCTCCATCGCTTTCTTTGTTTCGGCATCAACTTCTTCGGTAACGCCACCAACACGTGCGTTTGAGGCTGCCCCCTCCGGCATTCCTTTAATGGCATTAGTTACTGATTCTGGATTTGCCGTAATTACATTAGCAATAGTTGCAATTTGGTTTTGTGTTTCTATTGCAATAGGAACAAAAACAGCTACATTTTCCTGTTTTTGGCAAGCATTAAGCCCTACAACGCCAAACAATAGTGTTGTTGTAATAGTTCTTTTGAATTGTGAAATAAGTTTGAACATGATAATTTGTGTGTTTAGTGTTAAAAGAATTGAAAAAACTGATTTGTTATAACACCACAAAGGTAAAGGCTCAAAATGAAAATATCATACATTCTATCCCCTCAAAGCATGAGGGGATAATTCCCTCAATTTTACTATTTTTTACAAGAGCTGTTCCCTGTTCCCTGTTCCCTGTTCCCTGTTCCCTGTTCCCTGTTCCCTGTTCCCTGTTCCCTGTTCTGCCCTTTGGGCAGGTTTTATAAAAAACTGTGATAGTTCTTCAAATATCTTGTAGTTTTTCAGCACAAATTTCACCACGGCACGGCGGCCTTTGAGTCCGAGTTTATCGGCAATGCGCTTTTTGTAGTTTTCTACACTTTTGGGCCTAATGCACATTTTGTTGCCAATTTCGTATTCGGTTGGGTTTGTTTTTAGATGACAAAGTAGTTCTATCTCTCGCTCTCGTAGGTGCAAAAGTGGCTGAGATTGGTCTGTACCCTCCAAGCTTTGTTCGAGGACGGTTAAGGTTATAGTAGATTACTACCCTTTCCACATCATCGACAGCGCAATTCGTAGTTTATTATAATCATATTTTTCGTTTAGTATCTCAAAAAGCGGCTTTACTGACTCACCTCGGCCTATTTGTAGTTCTTCGGCCGCTTTCGTAATTTCACAGTATTCAAAATCTGATACAAACTGCTTTAAATCAACGGCATAGCCGTCTTCATATAGCCGTGTGAGGTGTCCATAAATCGTACTTTCGCTTAGGTTTCGCTCTTTGGCAATGTCTGTTACCGATAGCCCCAGTTGGTATAAGCTATATGTTTCGGTGTAGGTCTCGCCTTTGGCGAGTTTGGGTTTGGTCGATAAATTGGCTGTTTCTTCAAAAACTCTCTCTTCGGTATCTTGGCCTTGTACTTCACGAATTTTGTTCATAAATACTCGTCCGTATCTATCCAATTTAGCCTGCCCAACGCCCGATACTCTTAACATTTGAGCCTCAGAGGTCGGTCTTTTCTGGGCCATGTCCGACAGTGTGGCATCTGAAAAGACCACAAAAGGTGGTATATTTTCAGATTCAGCGATAGACTTACGCAAAACTCGCAACACCTCAAAGAAATCGTCTCTAATAATATCTCGTTTTGTTTTGGGTGTAGCAGCCTCTGTTTCAGCTTGTTGTCTGGCTCTTTTTACTTCAAAACTTTCAAATCGTATTAGTTCAACGGTCTGCTGCCCACGTAGTACTTTCCACGACGTTTCGTTTAGTTTGAGTGCGTGTTCTTCGTCATAAGCAATGTCCATCACGCCCGAATTGAGCATTTGTACCAAATATTCAGCCCATTCATCGGGACGAAGTTCACTACCAGCCCCATAAGTTTTGAGATTTTGGTAACCTTTTTCAAACACGTTTTTGTTTTGTGAGCCTCTCAATATATCAATGGCCATTGTCATAGCTATTCTTTCGCCAGACCGAGCCACAGCCGACAATGCTTTTTGGGCAAATACTGTTGCATCAAAACGACTTGGTGGGTTTTTGCATACATCGCAGTTGCCACAGTCGTTGTCTATTGTTTCATTAAAATAACTAATCATAATACGTCTTCGGCAAATTTGCGCTTCGGCATATTGCTTCATACGATCGAGTTTGGCGTACTGAATTTCTTTCAGATGGTTGGGCAGTTCAGACTTTTGGACTAATTCTCTCCGCATCAAAAAATCGGCATAACTAAAAAACAATAACGTGTCGGCAGGAAGGCCGTCCCGCCCAGCTCGGCCTATTTCTTGATAAAAACTTTCAACATTGGCTGGCATATTATAATGAACAATCCAACGTACATTCGACTTGTCGATACCCATTCCAAACGCCACCGTTGCTACCATCACTTGCACATCGTCTTGCAAAAACTGGTCTTGTATTAGGGTTCTTTCGGCTACGGGCATACCTGCGTGATAGTGTTTGGCATTGATACCCAACCGCCGCAAACCTGTAGCTACGTCTTCTGTACTTTTACGGCTAAAACAATAAATAATGCCCGACTGTTTGGGGTGGTCTCCAATAAATTTTTCAATGATTTTGAGCCGACTGCGCCCAGGAATTACACTCAAAGACAGGTTCGGTCGGTCAAATGAATCTATATATATTTTGGCATCTGGAATATTAAGCTGTTTTAAGATGTCTCGGCGAGTTACACGGTCGGCGGTGGCCGTTAGGGCTATCATTGGCACCTGCGGAAACATTGTCTTGATGAGGTGTAGCTGTGTATATTCTGGCCTAAAATCATGCCCCCAAACCGATACACAATGCGACTCGTCGATGGCTACCAAACTAACGTTAAGTGTCTGAATAAAATATGAATAACTACCAGATAGTAGTTTTTCTGGCGAAATATATAATAATTTTACTTCACCGTTTTGGCAACGTCTTTCTATTTCATTTTGCTCTGCCACGGGCTGCGAACTATTGATAAATTCGGCTGTTATACCATTGTATTTGAGCGCACGTACTTGGTCTTTCATGAGCGCAATAAGCGGCGAAATAACCAACGTAAGCCCAGGCAGTAGCATAGCTGGAATCTGATAACATACCGACTTGCCACCGCCTGTGGGCATCAGCACCATGCAGTCATTGCCTGCCACAACGTAATCGATAATTTCGGCTTGCAATGGCCTAAATGTATCGTAGCCAAAATATTGTTTTAGGACTTGATTTTTGGTCATTCTAATTATTAAGTTTTACAAAACCCCCATCTATCAAATAGTCGTTGCCTGTAATAAACGAGGCTTCGTCTGAGCATAAATAAAGCGCCATTGTGGCAATTTCTTGGGGGGTGGCCATACGACCAATCGGTTGTGTTTTGGAGAGTTTGTCAAACATTTCGGTTTGATTGTCTGGGTAATTTTTGGCAATAAAGCCATCAACGAATGGCGTATGCACACGGGCTGGTGAGATAGAATTACAACGAATATTATCGTGCAAATAGTCTTTGGCCACCGACAGTGTCATACTTAATACTGCACCTTTTGACACTGAATACGCAAAACGGTCTGGAATACCAACCGAGGCGGCTATCGAAGCGGTATTTAAAATTATTCCTTTGCCGTTTTTTAAAAAATGTGGAATTGTAGCCCAAAGACAATTATACATTCCTTTGATATTGACATCAACAATACGGTCAAAATCAGATTTGGCTGTTGTATGTGCCTTGCCAATGTGTGCTACTCCTGCATTGTTTATTAAAATATCAACAGGTCGAATGGCAGCGATTGTATCAATCACAAACGCTACCTCGGCCTGTTTTGACACATCAACTTGGTGCGCTTCGGCTTGGCCACCAGTTGCCTTTATATCTGCTGCAACAATTTGGGCTTGTTCAAAATTCAATTCTAAAATATGAACAACTGCACCTTGTTTTGCAAATAATTGACTGATAGACAAGCCTATACCACTTGCACCGCCTGTAACGATGGCCGTTTTGTTATTGAGTTTAAACATAAACTTATGATTTAAAGGAAGCCTTCGCTTTGAGCGAAGGCTTCCTTATCTTTCACACCTAATTTTTCGCTCCGCCCTGTTGTCCTGTTTTTGGGGTTTGGCTTTGTTGGGCTTCCCGCATTGGGTTTGGCCCACGGCTACGGCCTACTTCTTGTTTGAACAACTGAAATTTAGTAGGCTGCGCTGGTTGGCGTGGAAAAACGTTGTTTTCGGTGTCAATATCGGCAATTTCTAAGAACGGGTCGAGCGTCCATTGACTTACTTTTTTCTTGGTCGTAACGACTTTACTTATATCTTGGTCGTTCAGTCGCCAGATTTCGGCAGGAAAGCGTGCTACTGAATCTGTACCGTCTTCAAATTGCATTTTTATGATGATAGGCATTGGCAGGCCGCCCTTGTTTTTGAGTTTGAGGGTATAAAAATTCATTCCGGACTCTAACAAAGCACGCTCTTCTACGCTTAGGCTTGCCAGATAAGCATCGTATTTTTTCTTGTCGGCATCAGTTACTTTGAGCGGGTCGTAACTATTATAAAAATCTTTCATATCAGGATTTTTCTCTACAACACTTTCTTTGATATAGGTACGGTCTCGTTGTCTTGCTATCGTTTCTCGTTTTTCAGTACTCACTTTTCGTTGTATCGCTTTGTTAATGTCTGGATTTTGGCTGTCTATTGCAAACCATTCTACCGAGGCAAGGTCTTGGTCGGCTGGCTCAACTCCATAAAACCAACCTTTCCAAAACCAATCTAAGTCCACCCCACTGGCATCTTCCATTGTTCTAAAAAAATCGGCTGGCGTAGGGCTTTTAAACTTCCAGCGGTTGGCATATTCTTTAAAAGCATAGTCAAATAGTTCTCGTCCCATGATGGTTTCTCTGAGAATATTTAGCCCTGTTGCTGGTTTTGTGTAGGCATTAGGGCCAAAGGCCATGATATTGTCCGAGCTGCTCATTATCGGCACTTGCTTAGTTTTATCGGTCTTCATGTAGTCCACGATATTCTGCGGTTCGGCTACGTCTCCGCCCATGTCTCTGTCCCATTCTTTGGTTGTCATGTATTCCATATATGAATTGAGACCTTCGTCCATCCATGACCATTGGCGTTCGTCAGAGTTTACTATCATCGGAAACCAGTTGTGGCCTACTTCGTGAATCACGACCTGAATCAAAAAATCTTTTGTACCTTCCGAATACGTCCCATCTGCATCTGGCCTTGCGCCATTGAACGACATCATCGGGTATTCCATGCCACCAATCGGCCCATGCACGGACTGCGCCACAGGGTACGGATAGTCGAAGGTAAGCCGTGAGTACGTTTTGACGGTATGCGCTACCAACATCGTTGAATATTGCCCCCAAAGTGGGTTGGCTTCTTTTGGATAAAACGACATTGCCATTACTTTTCGGCCATTCAAATCCACACCCATTGCGTCCCAAATAAATTTACGAGACGTTGCAAATGCAAAATCACGGACGTTGTCGGCCTTGAAAATCCATGTTTTTTTGGTGGCGGGCGGCGTTCCGTTGGGTTTTCCTTTTTCGGCTTTTTCGGCTTTTTCGGCTTCGGCTTGTGTTACAATCAAAACAGGTCTGGTGGCTGTTTTGGCATCGTTCAGTTTTTTAATTTGCTCAATACTAAGCACTTGGATAGCATTTTGAAGTTCGCCAGTTGCGCCCAACACGTGGTCGTTTGGTACTGTTATTGCCACTTTATAATTACCGAACGGCAATGCAAATTCACCTTGACCTAAAAATTGTTTGTTTTGCCAACCCGTTACATCGTCATAAACGCACGCCCGAGGAAACCACTGCGCCATTTCAAAAACACAGTTACCATCTTTAAACTCTTCATAACCCGATCTTCCAAAGGCTTTGAGTGCATCTGTTATTTTATTGTTCCAGTCAATCTGAAAACTTGCCGACTGCCCAGTCCGAATTACGGTGGGCATGTCTATTCGCATCATTGTACCATTGATAATATAACGCAATGCAGCCCCTGTTTTTGACTCTTTGACGGCCGTGATATGGTATCCGTATCCTTCGTCTTTCATCGATCGCAAAAGTGCCGACGACGGCATTCCTTTTTCATTGATAGTAGTAGAGCGTGTGATATTACCTGTTGCACCTTTTTCAAACGTATTTTGGTCCAACTGTATCCAAACATATCGTATTTCATCTGGTGAATTGTTAAAATATGTAACTGTTTCTGAGCCAGTCAGCGTTCTTTTTTCTTCGTCTATTTCTGCTTTAATATCATAATCTACACGATTTTGCCAGTAGTCTCTGCCCGGTGCGCCCGAAGCGGTGCGGTAGGTGTTGGGCGTAGGTAGCTGCGTTCCCATTTGCTCAAATCGATTATTAGCATGATAAGCCGTTTGGGCATGGCTAACGCAATAGGTCGTACACAAGAGGTAAAATAATACTTTTTTCATGGTTTTTAGGGATTTATTTTTCTTCAATTAAAATCAATTTTCTAACAGTTTTTGTAAAAAATCACAAAAACTGTTAGAAAACATTAAAATTTACTTTGCAGCTTTCGCCGAAATATTTATCTATTTCTTGACAATAACACCGTCGGCCACAAAAGTCAGTTCACGTTTTGGCTCAGTGATTTTCATTATTTCCTCTTTTGTTTTCTTGGCATCTTCTGCATAGTGACGTAACTCGGCAACAGATGTAGTTTTTATTTTGGCTTCGCCTTCAAATACTACTGTTTTACCAGCTAAATCTTTTGGTACAAAAAACCCATAGTCTTTAAAACTTACTCTCATTGTCTGGCCATCGGTTGTCAGTACCTTCATCCAACAACCTTTCATTTGGCAGACAGACTCCACAGTGGCCGTCACTTTGGTACTTAGGGTTGGTTTATCGCCTATTGTTGTCGATAGTTGCTCGGCAGAAATAGCGTTGGTGTCGTCTATTTTTTTACCAAAACTGTCTTGCGAGTACGCATTTACAGTCATTATTGCAGCCGCAAAGATTCCGATTAGTGTTTTTTTCATTGTTTTGTTTTCTAAGTGTTTATTACTTTTTTGATTTAATTTTTTTATTGTCCAACTAATATGGCGACACTCCTACCGAACTCCAACCACCATCAACTACCAAAGTCTGCCCTGTGATATGTCCTGCTTCTTTTGAAACCAAAAATAATGTGGCAGCAGCAATATCTTGAACATCTGCTGGTTTTTGAAGCGGCGTAATTCTCGACCACGTGGCCTCATAGTCGGTGTCTTCGGCTGTTCGCTCGGTCATGGTTGCACCTGGCGCAATGGTGTTGATGGTAATATTGTGAGGCGATAGTTCTATCACCAACCCTTTTGCCAACATTTCTATTGCTGCCTTTGTCATGCTATATGCCGCCAAATATTGATGTGCTTGATGGCCAGTTGCCGACGACATCAATACAATTCTGCCGCCCGTTTTCTGAACTCTCATTTGTTTGGCGGCAGCTTGGGTCAAAAAAAACGTGCCTCTGATATTAAGGTCTAATAGTTTTTGTAATGATTGGGGTTGGTATTCAAAAAAGTCACCAAAAGTTGTAATTCCTGCATTGGCTACTACAATAGTTAGTTTACCAAATAGTCTAACTGCCTCTACAACCATTTTTTGTATGTTTTCGACACTCGACACGTCTCCCATAAATCCTTCGCAAAGTCCGCCCTGTTTTTTAATCAATTCTACCGCCTCTGTTACATATCTTTCGTCAATGTCGTTCAACAAAATAGCCGCTCCTTGAGCGGCCATTTGTTTGGCGATTTCAAGGCCAATTCCTTGCCCAGCCCCTGTTATGATTGCAACCTCTTGGCCAAATCTAAGCATAACTATTTAGCATTACTGGCATTACAAGCATCAGCATATCTTCATTGTCGTTTTTGTCCATCGGTATTATTATGCCTGCACGATTTGGCTGAGAAAGCTGTAGCGATAGTGTACTTGCATCTAAGTTATTGAGCATTTCTACCATTAGTTTTGCATTAAATCCAATTTCTATTGCTTCGCCTTCATACTCACAAATCAAATGTTCGTTGGCTTCATTTGAATAATCTAAGTCTTCTGCCGAAAGTGTTAGTGAGTCAGTGCCTGACATACTAAATTTTACCTGATGTGTAGTTCTGTTTGCATAAACCGCAATTCTTTTTAGCGATTGCAATACTTCGCCACGGTTTACTGTCATTACATTTGGATTGTTGGTAGGTATTGCGTTTTCATAATCTGGAAAACGCTCGTCTATTAGCCTACAAATCATTCTGATGTTTGCAAATGTAAAAAATGCGTTTGCTTGACTAAATTCAGCTTTCACTGGCACATTTTCTGATGGCAACGATGATTTGAGTAGCGTCAGTGCTTTTCGGGGTATGATTACCGATGTTTCTGAACTCGATTTTATATCATTTCGACGGTAGCGTATTAGTCTATGTCCGTCTGTTGCTACAAAAGTGGTAGCCTCCGCCGTCAGTTGTACATAAACTCCCGTCATAGCTGGGCGCAAGTCGTCTGTACTCGTAGCAAATATTGTGTTAGCGATAGCGTCTGTCAATGAGTTTGAAGACATATCCACAGAAAAAGTCCCTTTTACCGATGGAATTTTGGGGAAGTCTATCGGATTTTCGCCAGATAATTTATATCGACCATTTTCCGAGACAATTTCTGTCCCAAACGTTTCTAAGTCTATTTTTATTGTTATTGGTTGTTCTGGTAAGCCTCTGAGGGTGTCCATCAGTAATTTGGCTGGTATTGCTATTGCGCCTTTATCGCTTGATTCTATTTCCAACTCTGTTATTATGACTGTCTGCAAATCTGATGCCGTTGCTGTAAGTTTATTGCCATCAATTTGTAATAAAAAGTTTTCAAGAATTGGAACAATTGGATTTGAAGCTACAACTCCATTGATTGTCGCTAATTGTTTTAGCAGTAGCGATGATGAAACTATAAATTTCATATTCTGTATAATTGTTTAATGTTTAATTTATTTGAAAACAAAGTTAGCAATAATAGTGCCTAATTCTACAATTAAGCCCAAAAAGGTTTTATCTAATTATGACATTGATATTTGTACTTCGGCCTTTATCATCACTACAAGAGATTTTTACTTTTCCCTTTGACAAATTTATAAAAACTGCTTCTTCCGCATTTACTGTTTTTATTAGTTTATCGTTCACATACCAATATACTTTTTGCACATCGTTTGTACATCGGCACGCCAACTGTATTTGCTGGTTGTCTTCGCCAATATAATATTCACTACCATCGTTGGGACT
>JAYVJH010000448.1:0-3855 GCA_043769455.1 Runella sp.
ATTAAAACCAACAGTGGCGATGTTTTTTATTATGGCCGAGACAATAAATGGTACAATCAGTACCAGTTTTTGAGTATTACGTTTCATATTTTTAATGGTGTCTATGTCAGTAGTATTATTGAAGACAGTAAGGTTAATATTGACTTCACTGGGTTGTTTACGACCCCCAATGTATTAGATACCCCCGACAGCATTATAACAGGTAGATACCAAGTTCCCAAGTTGCTATTTATTAGCATTTGCAGACCCGTCAAAATAAACGCTGCTTTGGGCATTGAAATAAAGTCAGTCAAACTCAATATTGAAGACATTGCTTTGAATAGCGGTACAGGTACTCATGTTGTTACTAACAAGGTAAAATCAAACTCGGAAAAAAAGGAATATACTTGTTTGACTGGCAATTACAGTTTAGACGAAACTGACACTGACACCCAAGAATTAGCCAATGTCTATACGCCATTGGGTGAGCCGATTAAGTATTGGCGAAACACACCCAATATTAACAATTTTGTTTTTAATGTTTTTCAACTCACACTTATTCAACGAGCCAAGCAATATTCTATTCCATTTTGTCAAGTTGAGGGGGATATAATCGGGCAAAACACGGGTGATTTTTTAGGATTTTTTAATACCGTCCGAATACAAAATTTTATTGACGGCATTGGTATAGGTAGTGGCGTTCGGATTTTTAAGCAGCTACACCGTGAGTACAGTTATAAATATCGTTTGGCTAAGGTTGTGTTACAAGAAATGATTAGGAACTAATGGCAGTGGTTGAACAAACATACGACTTTGTTTCGGGGCAAGGCAAAAGCCAAGCGGTTGGCGATTTTTCGGCTTTTTCTGGTATCTCAATCAGAGATAAGGCGGCTATTATTGCAGATGTGCCAATGGCTACCAAGTTGCAGTTTGGCCTTGCTCGATTTGCCGACAGCATAGAAGTACAATCAATGGCCGAAGATTTGGCCGTGAGTCCATATCAATTAAATGAAGCATTGAAACCGCACCATATTATTGAAGCCGTGGCTGCCGAAAATATTATATTGGACGGTCAGCGGCCTGTATTTGTAACGTTGTCAATACTTAATGGCCAGTTGGTGTTTAGACGGGCTACCAATAGCATAAACGGTGCTATAATAGACAATGTAATCACGGGGCAGTTGGCCGATGTGTATATTGTAGCACGTACTTTTTTGACTGGTTTTGACGAAGTAATGCCCAACAAACGCTACATGGTCAGTTTGACTACCAATGTACTGACAGAGTTTGATGCTAATGCGATTGGCTACTATTATGTAGGCCAAGGCATAGATAAAGGACTGCTACGGTTTGAAGACGATTTTTGTAAGCCAAGTATTGCCACCAGTACTGGAATGTGGGCATTGTTGAACAATAGTGTGCTTTGCGATTTGAACTTATTAGCCAACTGGCAGCTAAACACAAATACCATTAGGTGTGATTTGCCAGCCGAAGCAGGCAACTGGTCGTTGCTGACAAATAAAGTATTGGCCGATTTGCCCGTAGCAGTAGCAGTAGTGGTACCTGAATGGTCTTTGATTGAAAGCAGTGTTTTGTCAGACTTTACGTTCGCCCCCGTAGTCGGGCCTACTTGCACGCCCATAACGTCAATAAACATCAGCGGCAACAGTTTAGCAAGTGGCACAACTGGAACATACAGCAGTGCTTACGTGCCAAATACAGCTACCGCCCCAACGGCCTATCAGTGGTCAATAGTTGGTCAAGGCACGTCAATACAAGGGGGCAATAACGGCCCTAATTGCAGTTTTAATTTTGGCACAAGCGGAAACGCCACTATCACGCTAACCCTTACAACTTGTAACAGTCTGGCCGTTGCAACAACAAAAATCGTAAATCAAACTCCAGTAATTGTAAATCAAACATCGAACAAAAAAGTGATGTTTGTCCGTAACGTTACCGCGGGCTTTGGCAACGACAACAGCCGACCTTCTGGGTTTAATAACGACTTGGAAACTAACATTCAAAACTTTAAAACTGCAGGAATTGATGCCGTCAGGCTAACGTATATTTGGCAAGAAATAGAAACTTCGCCCAATGTTTACAGCACCGATTTAGTTCAAAAACAAATAAATTATTGCATAGCAAATAACCTCAAATTTAGCATCTGCATTTGGTTTTATAACCGAGATAACGAAACAAACAACATCGTTATCAATTCCTTGGCCAAACAGGTATTTTATAATGGCCAAATAGACAATAACGCATTTGACTACAATGACAGTAATGTCAGAAACCATCTACAAGCTGGTACAGCGGCGTTGGCAAACTTGATAAACAATAACCAAAATTATGTAAACAATTTTCTATATTTTATATTAGGAAACGGCGCAACCGAAGAGTTTTACAATGATTATCAGCAAAATGGCAGTTATTCTACCAGCAACTACTCGGCAGCATCTTTGACAGCGTGGAGGCAGTTTTTAGTTGCAAAATACGGCTCAACAACGCCATACAGCTATGGAGGTACTAATATATCAGGCTCTATGCCTTTGTTTCAGTTAGATAGTTCCAACCCACCTGGTTCGCACCAAAACGGGCTAAATAGTGGCATTGGCAAAGACTGGCAGTACTTTATTGCCGATGGTCTAAAAAAATTGTTTGTGGCGTTCAAGAATGGAACGAAAAATGTAAATCCAAATTTTGAATGTTGGTACTTTCCAACGGCTTGGTACAACCTACAAACTTACTTTGTTGAGCTAATGTGGTTTGCTCATTTTCAAATAATTGAAGAAGCTGACGGAGTTTATACCTCGTGTAACGGATTTGCAGACTTTTATACCAACCTACTTTTTATGGATAACATGGCCACGACTTGGCCAAATAAAAAGCCAGGTCTGGAGTTCGACCCTGACGATGCCAGTTTTAACGGAGGCGCTCTCAATGCACAGTTTGGTTTAGTGCCTATCGATTTTGAGGCTTTTAGAGTTAAAAACATTGAATTTATCAAGCGTGCGGCCAACTCAAATACGGTGGTTTACATACATTTTGCCATGACTTTTGGCAACGGCACGGGTGGTTTTCCAAATGGCCAATACGATCAAATATCGGGATTTCAGTCAAAAATAGCAAATATAAATGCCAATTACGGGGCAGGCCAAAATAGATATAACAGAGCCAATGCGCCTAATATCTCTGGCAGTATTCTAAACTTTGTGAACACGGATTTTGGTAATCTTGCTTACAATTGGACTCAAATGGGGGGGACAAGCTACGGAAACCCCATCAATTATTTATTAACACCTTAGATTTAAAAAACATGAAAACAACTGTAATATGTGTAGGTAGAGATACAGCTACGAGTTTGGTCATAAAAATAGGCCGTACAGATGGCTGGAACTATGACACGACCTTGATGAGCGATTTGTATAAGCTTGAAATGCAAGTAAATGGCAGCCCTCAGTTGATTACCTCAAATGGAAACAGTATTATTTATGACCCACAGGGTACTGGTCTTTCACCGTTTCCTACTCTTACGCACATCGGCTACTTTACTGTACCAGCAGGTGTCAATAATGGTGTGTTGGTTTGGAAAGACAGCCCAAATGATATTGAAAATCGTGTACCTTTTACGGTAGGTGCAAGTGTGTTGCAAGTAGTGTCAGACACGGCACATCGTTATCGAATGCAGCCTAAACAGTCGCCTACGTTTTCTGTAACATTGAGTGGGTCTAATGCCGTAACATCTGATTCGACAACACCGTTAGATACTGTTTTTGAAATTAATGCCTTAGCCAACAATCAATATCAGCTACAACACGTTACGTCTGGTTTGTGTTTGTCGTCGGGCGGTGGTAGTGAAGTCAATGGTCAGCTATG
>JAYVJH010000449.1:0-1698 GCA_043769455.1 Runella sp.
TCTTGTGCCAAGTCTATTTCTTCGGCAGTCCAAAACGAAGCTACGTGCTTCTTGTACATTTCCCAAATATCGTCATGTTTGATGGGAAACAACACAAAACGGTGGGGGTCTTCGACCAATATTGGTTCTTGTAATTCAATTTCTGTTAACATATCACTATATTTACGAGGTTTCTAAAAATAACATCTGATTCGGCTTTTTGTTTTCCAAACACCAAACAAAAATATGGTTTTTTCTCGTTGTTGGAGTTGAGTTGAGATAATAATTAAAAATAATTCAACACTCGTTTTCATAACTTAAACATTATCAATTAGTTCGTTCGATAAGTTCTTAATTTTGTTATATTTTACAATGACCCTATCTATTGTATTCTTGATTGCTATTTTTTTTGTTGGCTATTTTTTCACACGTCAGAATCGGTATTTACTACGAGTTTTGATGTATCACAAAATAGACTCAACGAAACAAGACATGCTGACGGTGTCGGTCGAGCAGTTGGACGAACAATTAAAGTATTTGCAAAACTCTAATTATCAATACCTTACAATTCAAGATTTAATAAACAACAAAACGATACCAAAAAAGGCGGTGTTAATAACCTTTGACGATGGCTATGTCAATAACTTAGAATTGGCCTATCCGATTCTAAAAAAATACAATGCCAAAGCCACAATTTTTATTCCAACGGCTTATGTTGGCCAAGGTAGTAGCTGGGACACAGATGCTGCACCAGTCTTGTCATTATTACAACTACAAAACTTAGATAGTACTGTTTTTGAACTGGGACTACACTCGCATTTACATCAAAATTATAAGTTCCTTTCGATTCAGGAAATAGAAAATGATATAAAGCAAAATATTGCGTTTTTTGAAGAAAATAATCTATCTTATGTACCTGCGCTGGCATATCCGTATGGAGGCAGACCAAAGAATAAAGCCCTCAAAATCAAAATGTATGACATATTTACTCAATTTGGAGTCAAATTTGCATTTCGTATTGGCAATAGGCTCAACGGTTGGCCGCTGACCAATTTGTACGAAATCCAACGACTTGACATTCGGGGTACAGACTCAATAGGGGCTTTCAAACGAAAAGTACGCTGGGGTAGGTTAGTTTAGGAAGCCCAAACAGCGTTATTAAAGGCCGCAAACAACCGATATTGTCTATAAATCATTTAACTTTGCACTTATAAAAAATCAATCATCGCCTGAGCTTTGAAACACTAACAACATGAAAGAATACGGAAGCAACGTTCAAAAATTGGCCGATTATTTAGTAACAATCGAAGACCGAGAAAAACGCACCATTCAAGCACACGTGCTTATTGAGCTGATGCGGCAAATTCACCCTAATATGCGTGACGGCCAAGATTATTCACAAAAACTCTGGGACGACCTTTATATTATGGCTGGTTTTAGATTAGAGGTTGCCAGTGCATTTACTCCGCCGCCGCCTGAGTCTGTTGGCAAAAAACCAATGCAAGTGCCTTACACCCAAAAATTATTGAAGTACAAACAATACGGCAAAAACATAATTGTACTCATCGATAAAGCAGTTAATGTTGTCGATAAAGACGAAAAATTGGCTTTTGTATCGTATCTTGTTAGGCTCATGAAATCTTTTTATGGTACCTGGAATCGTGATAACCCCGACGAAAATGTGGTTTTTATGCAATTAGAAGAAATGTCGGAAGGGCG
>JAYVJH010000450.1:0-2213 GCA_043769455.1 Runella sp.
AGATGAAAATACTTTTTTTGACACCCACAGGCGCACGAACAGGCTCAGAGATGGTGCTTTGGTATTTGATGAAACAACTTGTAGGAACAGATGTAGAAATGGCCGTTTACACTCGTCAGTCAGGCGAACTATTTAGTAACCAATCACCAACGCCACTTACTTTTGTGAATAAATCTAAACGTGGTTTTTTATATAATTTTTTTGAAGGGATTTATCATAAAATATTTAAACGAACATTTGAAGAAAATTATCTGAGGCGAGTTCACGCTCAATTCAAGCCCGATTATTGGTATCTGAACACGATTACAATGCCAGAGTTGGCACAGTTGGCCATCAAACTCAAAGTGCCGTATGTTCTGCACGCCCACGAAATGGTGAGTATTTATGATGAATACCGAGCCGATAATTTTGCGGCTATGATGCACAATGCAAAAATGGTTATCGGTTGTTCTGGGTCAGTTATTGGGCAACTCAATCAAATGGCCCTCAATAATGTACAGCTTTGTCATAGCTTTATTGATATTCAAAAAATAAAACTTAGTACCCCCTCATCGGTACTTCGCCAACAACTCAATATTCCTGTCGATGCTTATATTTGGTTGATGTCTGGTACGATGTGTATGCGAAAAGGGATAGATTTTGTGCCTGATGTTTTGCATAAATTACCTCAAAATACCTATTTACTTTGGTTAGGTTCAGAAAGCGACTATGGTGCGTATCACTATGTAAAAGAGCGGGTCAAACACGAAAAGCTAAATTTTATAGCACTCGGTAACAAAGGTGGTAGCGACTATTACGATTATTTGAACACAGCCGATGGCTTTGTGCTACTGTCTCGTGAAGACCCTTTTCCATTAGTAATGATAGAGGCCGCCTATCTTCAAAAACCGATTGTGGGCTTTGAGTCGGGTGGTGTGGCTGAGTTTGTGCAGCAAGGCATGGGAAAAGTAGTACCTGCCTTTGATATTCAAAAACTAACAACCGCTATGACCGACATCATGGAAGGCCGCTTGACGATTGATAAAACTATTTTGCGCCAACGTGCCGAAACATTTGACGTAAAAAACCAGATTGGAAAATGGCAAGAATTGATTGGCGATCTGAAATAATATACTTAAAAATACAGATACTAAACTACTCAAAATGACCACAACAAAATACGACCCCATCACACTCAGTATCTTGTGGGCAAGGCTTCTGGCTATTGTCGATGAAGCTGGTACAACCTTACAACGCACCAGTTTTAGTACCGTAACGCGTGAGTCCAACGACTTTGCTGTTGTACTCATGGACGCTCAGGGGCGGAGCATAGCGCAGTCGAGTATTTCAGTTCCTTCGTTTTTGGGGGTGCTACCCATGCTCACACAGTCGTTGTTGAGTAGTTATTTTCCGTTGGACACTTGGCAAAACGGCGATGTAGTAATGACCAACGACCCTTGGCTATGTGCTGGCCACAAACCCGATATAGGGCTTGTTTCGCCTATATTTCGCAATACTGGACAGAAAGCGGTGTTGATTGGCTTTGTGGGTACCATCGCTCACTCGCCCGATATGGGCGGGGCCTTGTGGGGAGCAGGTGCAAGAGACTTGTACGAAGAAGGGCTGATGGTGCCGCCAACCAAACTCTATGAAGCAGGTAAGCCAAATCAAACGCTGTTTAATATCATTGAGGCCAATGTCCGTGCCAGTCGCCAAACATTGGGCGACATCAAGGCACAGGTGGCATCTAACGAGCAAGGAATTAGGTCGTTGATGCGAATGATGGACGAAAACAACATGGACAATCTCGAAACCCTGGCCGACCAAGTAATAGATGCTTCCGAAAAAGCCATGCGTGAAGCCATCAGCAAAGCACCAGATGGTACATACCGCTACAATTACGATGCCGACGGCGATGGCCTCAACGAACCTGTACACATCAAGTGTGCTGTAACTATCAGTGGCGATGAGATTGAAGTAGATTATGAAGGTACGTCGGGCGCACATTCGTTGGCCATCAATGCCGTCAAAAATTACGTCTATGCCTATACGGCTTATCCAATCAAGTGTACATTTAGCCCAGATGTACCAAACAATGAAGGTGCTTTTCGGCCTATCAAGGTCAAAGCCCCCAAAGGCTCGCTGCTCAATGCCCAAAAACCTGTGCCATTGGGCGGGCGAAACATTACAGGTAATATTTTACACGCTCCTGTTTTTGGTGCATTGGCGCAAGC
>JAYVJH010000451.1:0-8129 GCA_043769455.1 Runella sp.
AAAGGCTTAAATGCCACTAACGTTGCCAAAATCTAATTTTTAGCATATTGAGTTGAAAAAGGGGAAAGACATTAGTTTTTCCCCTTTTTGTTTTTATGACCAAACGATGGTTTCTTCGTGTTCGTACCACTGCTCCATGTTTGGAGCAAAGTTTTTTTCAATCACATTGCGTTTTATCTTCATAGTAGGCGTGAGCATATTGTTATCGACAGTCCAAGCCTCAGACATTACCACGATTTTCTTGACTCTCTCATAGCTTTTCAAGTTGGGGTTAATGGCTTTTAGATTTTCTTTTAGAGCAACCAATACCTCATCTCGGTCTGATTTATGGGCGATTTCCGACAGTACAATAAGCGCAATAGGTTGCGGTAAACTCTGACCCACTACACAAATTTGATCAATAAAATTGTTGTCGGCAAAACCAAACTCAATCTGTGATGGGGCAATGTACTCACCTTTTGAGGTTTTATACATTTCTTTGACACGGCCCGTAATCTTTAAGTAGCCTTCTGAGTCTATTTCGCCCACATCGCCAGTGTGCAGCCAGCCATCAATAATCGTTTCGGTGGTTAGAGTTGGCTCTTTGTAGTAACCTTCCATAAGCCAGTCGGACTTCATCAAAATTTCGCCATTACTTTCTGCAATTTTTACCGTTACGCCATTATATACTTTGCCCACAGTACCGTCTTTGATTTTGCTTGCTGGCATCATGCACACTGCACCCAAGTTTTCAGTCATTCCGTAGGCTTCTTGAATAACGATACCCAATTTTCTGAACCACCTAATAACCGACTCTGGCATTGGTGCTGCACCAGTGAGTACTAACTGTGCATCGTTTAGGCCCAAGCCTGTTCTAATTTTTTTCTTAACTATATTATTCAGAATTGGAATTTTTAGGAATAAATCTAATTTTTTTTGTGGCATTTTGCCCAAGATTCCCTGCTGAAACTTAGTCCAAATACGTGGTACGGCCAAAAAGTGTGTAGGGCTTGCTACTGCAAGATTTTTGGCAAAACTTTCAAGACTTTCAGCAAAATAGATTGTCCCACCCGACACTAAACTTGTAGCTTCGACCAAGTTGCGCTCGGCTACATGGCAAAGCGGCAAATATGAAAAGAATCGAGCATTGGGCAAAGTGGCTTTCAGCATATCTTTCGTATCGTCGATGGCCGCTGCTATTGATTTATAGCTCATCATCACACCTTTGGGATTGCCTGTTGTGCCTGAGGTATAAATAGTTGTAAATGGATCGCTTAGTTTGGGGCGGTGATTGCTGGTATCGGGTGCAAAGTCGGCCATGATGTCATTCCATTGTGTATGGGCTGCGTCGGGGTTGTATTCTGGAAAAGCAATACACTGCACATCGGCTGGAATACCGTTTTCCATACCCTTCCAATCGTCAAGTTTACCAACAAAAAGCACCTTACAGCCACTATGTACGAGTACTTGATTGATTTGGGTGTCGGTAAGAGTAGCATAAAAAGGTACAGAAATATGGCCAGACATCATAATGGCCAAATCGGCAACGACCCATTCGGCGCAGTTTTTGGAGACCAAACCGATATTACTCTGCGGGGGCAAACCCAATGAATGAATGTACGAAACTAACTTACGAGCCTGTAGCCCAGTTTCTCGCCAAGTTGTGCCTCGCCACTCATCACCAAAAGGTTGTTTGAGGTATATTTGGTCAGGGTGCGATGATTCATGTTCATAGAAAAAATCTACTAAGGTTTTGAGCTGTGCTGCCATATTTGTCTTGGGTTGTTGATAAATGTTAATAGTAATCAGGCAAATATATGATTTTTTGATTAAAAAAATGTGTATTTTCAATTTTATTTATTCACCTACTCTATACCAGAATAGAAAATAAATCAGGCTGATTGTTAAGGTATTCATATACAATCTTAGCTTTGTCCATACGAGCAATGAGCGGTTCAAAGTCTGTTTTACTTTTGAGTTCTACACCAATAAGAGCGGGGCCTTGCTCACGATTGGTTTTTTTTGTATATTCAAAACGGGAAATATCATCACCGGGGCCGAGTACATTCAAAAAATCTTTGAGTGCGCCCGAGCGTTGTGGAAAACTAATGACAAAATAGTGTTTGAGTCCTTCATAAAGCATTGCACGCTCTCTGATTTCTTCGGTACGGCTTATGTCGTTGTTGCCACCACCAATCAATATAACTACATTTTTACCCTTGATTTGGTCTTTTATTTGGTCCAATGCCGCTACCGTCAATGCGCCAGCAGGCTCAACAACGATAGCCTCTTCGTTATAAAGTTGAAGAATTGTACCGCACACTTTACCTTCGGGTACGAGCAGGTATTGGTCAATGTTTTGTCGGCATACTTCAAACGTAATTTCGCCAGCACGCCGCACGGCAGTACCGTCCACAAATTTATCTATCGATTCCAACGTAAATACTTCGCCTTTGTCGATGGCCGTTTTCATGGTCGGCGCACCTTCTGGTTCTACACCAATCAGTTGTGTATCAGGGCTTTTTTCTTTAAAAACAGTCGAAACACCCGAAGCCAACCCACCACCACCAATAGCAAAAAGCATATAGTCTATTTTAAAATCAGTAGTGTCTTCCAATATTTCTAAGCCTACTGTCCCCTGGCCTTCCATTACTTGCACATCGTCGAATGGGTGAACAAATATAGAGTCTTGTTGCTCGCAAAATATTTTTGCTGCCTCTGCTGCATCGTCGTAAGTGTCGCCAATGAGCTGAATATTGACAAATTCCTTACCAAAAGCCGCTGCTTGTTTTATTTTTTGGTTGGGTGTGGTGGTAGGCATAAAAATTGTTCCCTGTACTTTGAGCGCACGGCACGCATAAGCCAGTCCTTGTGCATGGTTGCCAGCACTGGCACAAACTACGCCATTTGAAAGTGCAGCCGCACCCAAACTTGCCATTTTGTTGTAAGCCCCTCTGAGTTTATACGACCTGACGACCTGTAAATCTTCTCTTTTAAGGTAAATATTAGCCTCGTAATAGTCCGAAAGGTTCAGGTTACGTTGCAAAGGTGTGTGTATGGCCACGCCACGAAGTCGTTCGGCAGCCTGCAAGACATTTTGATATGTGGGCTTATTGTTGGGCATAAATTGGATAGTTCTTTGATTTATGGTGTTTCTACAAGCATTAGCGTATTATAGCTTGATTTTTGAGCTGGTGATGGTGATAATTTGAATTTAGAAAACAGAGGTAAAAATTCTTAGGGCGGGTCGCTGCTACCATTGTTTTGAAAACCAACTTAGGAACTACCCTGTGAGTATAAAAACAATGACATCAAACCTCCGAAGCGAGGCAAAGGTACTAATCTTTATGTTTTAAATAAATATCATAACTCTATGTCCATCAACAAAATTCAGATAATTATCAAAACATAATAGATTACACCAAAATCGCTACTTGCTTCCTGTCGGGATATATAAGTTGAGATTTACAAAACTAATCTTGAAGATTTTAAGATTTACCCAAATGCGACAAACCACCAATAGTACGTCCTTCTTGGACTTTTGCATAATACTGAGTAGTAATGCAAAAAACCTAAAATATTTTCTGGACAAACGTCTTCCGATTTAACTTTTACTCCCAAATTATGATACTCACAATACCGCCAAAGATACAATATTTCAAACGATACTTACTTTTGAAATTCATTCACAAAAGCACCTTGTTTATTGGTAAAATGATAATTTAAACCCTGCTCAATAGCGGCCTCATGAAGTTTATTTTGAGCATAAAACTTATTGGAATTATCGACAATAACCTGCTGGTTTCCAAATGTTTGATATAGTTTGCCAATGTCTTTGAAAGCCGTATTTCTGACAATAATCAAATCGGCTTTGATATAAAAATCTGTAATGGGCTGCTCGACAATCACTATTTTTTTATTTTTCCAGACTATCAATTTTCCAAAATTCAGATCTTGAACAAACGGACTGGGTACTTCTAAGGCTATTTGTGTGGCATGGCGAATATTGCGTTCGGTATAAAAATTGTCTAAATAAAAATTGAAACCTCGCTCGGCATCAAAAAAAGTACTGTCAGCTACCAACCACGCCCGCTGCCCCTCGATGAGGCTCACTACTGTTTGATGTGGCACATTATGAACAACTAAACTATGTTGATTCTGGCTGTTTTTTAGTTCAATTACCTGATAACCAAATAATAGCAAACTAATGGCAACTGCTCGCCAGAGCCACTTTTTTTGTTGATAATAAACCAACGCCAACAGAAAACCAATGATAAAATAGACAGCAATCAGCTCAATTTTTGTAAACCAAATACCACTCAAAACCGAAAATGGAAGCGAATCGACCGCAATAACGATTTCGTTGAGCAGCCACGTAACGGCAGCCGTGAGCCAACCCAAAACCTGAGCCAAAACTGGTACCTGCGATAGAGCGATGGTTGCCAAAGCCAACGGCAGCAACGCAAACGAAAGCCCAACTACGGCAGGATTGGCCACCCAAAAATAGGTAGAAAATTGGTGAAAATAGAACGCCACCAACGGAAATGTAGCCAACTGGGCAGTAAGGGCAACGGCGGTAATGTTCCAAATCCAATCTATTATTTTGTTTTTGAACGTAACAGACTGATAGAGCATTGGCTGCAAAAAAATAATGCCACTCAAAGCCAGATACGACAACTGAAAACTGACTGAATAAATAAGCATCGGGTCGAAGGCAAGCAATATCAAAGCCGAGCCAAAGAGTGCGTTTGGGGTGTTTTGTTGGCGGCGTAAAGGCTTGGCCAATAGATAAATACTAAACATCAAAGCCGACCGAACGACAGGAGCAGAAAGCCCCGTCAGCACGGCATAAAACCACATCGTGAGGAGCGTAATAGCTAAATAGAGCCAACGACCGTGCTTACGTTTTTCGAGAAAACCGAGTAATCTACTCAAAATCCAGACAAAAATAGCAATATGAAAACCCGAAACCGACAGCACATGAACAGCCCCTGCCACTGAATATGCCTGAACCAAATCGGTGTCTATTTCGTCTCTGATACCCAGCACCATGGCTTTGGCTACCGCATATTCTCGTGGCCAAACAACAAGCCTTTTAAGCTGACTGTCTGACCATTGACTAATTTTATAAGCCCACGATTTGTACCAAATGGCATAGCTCTCGGTAGTGATTCTAAAATCGGTTGCCTTGACATATTGTGAATAAAAAACCTGCCGATAACTCAAAAATCGTTGATAGTCGAACTCGCCTGGATTTCGGGGCGGCTCGGTTGGCCTGATACCATTTCTGACAACAATTACTTGACCGTATTGGGGTGGTGAAGCTGTTTTTTCAAGATATATTATTACTTTTCCTGTCGCTTTTGTCCAATTATCGCTGTATTTTAGGTTCAAGATTTCAACCTCAACTTTATACGTTTTTAGGCGGGCTTCGGGTGGCGAAAGTACTTTGGCTCGATAACAATCAATAGAGTCAAGCACAAAATGACTAAGATGAGTTGCGTTACGGGTTTCGTCTTTAAGCTGCCGATTGAGATACCCAGCACTCAACCCAAGCAAGAGAGTGAGCGTTCCGAGAATGAGTTTATTTGCTTTTTTTAGAAAGATTAAGACACTAACGACCAGTACCAAACTAAGACAAACGCTGAGTACAAGTTCAAAGGAAAGAATAAAATATTGCCCTGCCCAAATGCCCAAACCAAAGGCAACGGTAAAGCGCAGAAGGGTATTCATCGGTTAAGAATAACTCTTTTTGTGATTTTTTCGGTGGCCGTACTTACTCTGACTACATACTGGCCGTTGGCGATGTCGATTGTTGGAATGGACACAATCCAGCTTGGGTAGCCTTTGTATTGCACACCATAAACCCGCTGGCCAGTCATCGAAAACATTTCTACATCAAAATCACCAAATGCAGGCAGCATCACCTTGACATTCAAGTCGTTGGGGGTTGGGTTGGGATAGACTTCTACCTGTAAACTGGTGCTATATGCCAACTGCGTACAAGCCAGCCGAACGAGCTTGGCACGGCGAGGACTGGCCTCCAAAACAGCTCTGATACGCTCCGACTGATTGACCGTAAAAACGTTCATGCACGAGTCGGGCGAGTAGTCCATATAGTTTTCGGTCATGTTTAGGGTACGAGTGCCGCTGCAATTTGAGTATTTTGGACCACAATTTGTACCTGCATTGCCACTTTCACAAATGGGCGTATCGTTACAAAAATCAGTACCACAAAAAGTATCTCCCCAAGTGTGCAATAGCCCAAGCCAATGGCCAATCTCGTGGGTAGCCGTTCGGCCCAAATAGTACAGTCTGGTAATAATGGCCCCGCCCGTACCAAATGCCCGAAAGTCTATGATTGCACCATCGACTTTGTCTTGTAGTTCGCTACTGTTGTCAAGCCCCGCAATACCCGATACCGATGGAAACTGCGCCACGCCCAAATAAGAAGTATTTGTTGCTCGAACAACCCAGATATTGAGGTAACGGTCGGTAGGCCAGCTTACTATATCGGCCAAAACGCCTTCGTCTGAATATATATCAAAACTACGTTTGTCGGTGTAATAATGCCTTGTAATGCCATTAGTGGCTTTGCCGCTGGGGTCGGTGGTAGCCAAAAAAAACTCAATCTGTAAGTCTGCCCCAACGCTATTTTTGTTAAACCCTTTGGTGTTGGGTTTGCGGCGGTAGTCTTCGTTGAGTACCCTGATTTGGTTCAAAACCTGCACATCTGCGATATTGGCATTGTTAATGCCACCGATTGTACCAGCCATATTGTCGTGTATGACGTGAACGACAACAGGAATACGGACGACATCACAAGTCGCACCGATTCGGGCGTTCCCCCCCCTTAGTCTATTTCTTTTTTGAATAATCTGAACCGAATCTTCGAGTGTTTTGCGTTGTAGCGCCCACGACCTATATTTGACAGCCGCCAGCGAGTCCCGCTTCATGGTAGCGCAGCGTTCTTGCGAAAGTGAAAAGTGAAAAACGAAAAACGAAAAATAAGCAACGCAAAGTAGGCGAGCAGCAAATCTAATTTTGCTCAACCCACAACTGGTAACTGATAACTGTTCACTGTTCACTGATAACTGTTCACTGCCTGTCATATGCCTCAATGATTTTGCGGACTAATCTATGTCTGACTACGTCGCTGCCGTCGAGCTCGACATATCCGATTTCTTTTATATTCTTCAATATTTCGAGTGCATCAATCAAGCCCGAGCGTTGTTTGGTTGGCAAATCTATCTGCGACTTGTCGCCCGTAATTATTACCTTGGAACTTGGCCCCATACGAGTCAAAAACATCTTCATTTGCATAGGAGTCGTATTTTGGGCTTCGTCCAACAGTATAAAGGCATTGTTGAGTGTTCGGCCACGCATATAGGCCAGCGGTGCGATTTCGATGGTTCGGTTTTCGAGATAAAATTTAAGTTTTTCGCCCTGAATCATATCGTCTAATGCGTCATAAATTGGTCGAAGATAAGGATCAATTTTTTCTTTTAAATCGCCCGGCAAAAAACCCAAACTTTCGCCTGCCTCTACGGCTGGCCTTGTTATTATTATTTTTTTTACTTGTTTTTCTTTCAATGCCCTTACTGCCAAAGCCACGGCAGTGTAAGTTTTGCCAGTACCAGCCGGGCCAACGGCAAAGAGTAAATCAAATTCTTTGGCTTTTTCGACCATCAGCCGCTGATTGGCTGTTTTGGCTTTGATGATATTGCCCTTTGTACCATACACTATTACGTCTTCGTCGTTATCAACTGGCAATATATTTGGATTGCTGCCAGTAGTTTTCACACCCGTCTTCAAGTACGTCTTGACGTTTTCAGAAGTGATTTTACCATATCTTTGATAATGCACAATCAGCGATTCTAATATATCTGTGATTCTGACAATGTCAGTTTCTGCGCCCATAACCCTAATCTCGCTACCACGAGAAATGATTTTACTGGTCGGAAACGCTGCTGCTATTTCTTTGATGTTGTTGTTTTCTACTCCCAAAAAATCAACCAACGATACTGTTTCTAAATTTATTGTTTTTTCTACCAAGCGAGTGTTTTGAGTTTGTATTTTTGTTAAATTTATATTCTTTTTTTTTATTTTAATACATAATCTACTAATCTTTTTGTACTTGTTGTTTCAAA
>JAYVJH010000452.1:0-2146 GCA_043769455.1 Runella sp.
CCCCACGCAGAGACTTCATAGAAAAAAACGCTAAATATGCCCGAGTTGATGTTTAGACTTGATGCCTCAACTGATAGAATGACTGTGTTTTAATCATAAAGCAAACAAAAATAAATTCTTTTGTTTGCTTTGTGTCTTTTGTGGTAACCAAGACAATCAGTACATTGAAACAAAACCCAATAACAAACAACAGCCCACCTCAACTTTTTATGTCAGACTTTCAAGAACATAATAATGAAAAAACAAATGGGATAAAGTCTTTTTTTACCTTGTTCAAAGACCGCAAAGAAGGTGTGCGAGCCGTTGGTGAAGACGAAAGACTGAGCCAGTCGCCCGAAAGGTTTAGTCAAACAATAAACCAAAGTAATTTTATTAGTAGAGATTTGAGTTGGCTACAATTCAATCATAGAGTACTTGACCAAGCCAATAGCCCCAGTCGTACACTTTTTGAGCGATTAAAGTTTTTGGCTATCAGCGACTCTAATTTAGACGAGTTTTTTGCCATCAGAGTCGGAAGCTTATACAACTACTTAGACTACGACAAAGAACGAACCGACTACTCTGGTCTGAGAGAAATACCGTTTCGTAAAAATCTTCTCAAAACCTTACAACAGTTTACGGCGGCACAAGATACTTGTTTTTTGGAAAATCTTAAACCACTTTTTGCCGAAAATCACTTAGTAATAGCCAAATGGCCCGACTTGACAGAAGAAGAAGAACGTAAGGCTGGTTTGTATTTTGACCGAACAATATACCCGATGCTAACGCCAATGTTGTTCGACTACACGCATACGTTCCCTGTGTTGTTGCCCAAAACATTGATTTTTGGGGTAATTACCAAAGTAGCTCACGCACCTGCTGAGGACGAAAACCAAAAGCTGTCTTTTGTTCAGATTCCACAAAACCTGCCCCGTTTTTATGTCATTGAACGAGCTACTGGCGATAACTTGTTTTTGCCTATTGAAGAGGTAATTAGGCATGAAGTCAGAAAATTGTACCGAAATGTAGAAATAATATCATTGCATTTGCTCAGAATTGTGCGGAACGGCGATTTTTCGATGGAAGAGAGCGATGACGTTGAGAGCGATTTTATTGACGAAATCAAGCAAAAACTCAAAACACGGCGGCTGGGCCGAGTAGTAAGACTTGAAATAGAGCCAGAAACACCAGACTGGATGATAAACCTACTCAAAAAACGCTGGGAAATAGACTATTACAATATTTTTATTGTCGATAGTCTTTTAGATTTTACTTGTTTGTGGCAAATTGTCAAATATCCTGAATTTGCAGCTACCATACCGCCTGTGCCTGCGGCAGTACCCGCTTTGGGTCAAAGTCAGGTTGTGATTCCTGATATTTTTGCGGCCATCAAAGAAGGTGATATTTTACTGCATCACCCTTACAATAATTTTGAGGCTGTGCTACAACTGTTAGAGCAAGCATCAGAAGATGAAAATGTACTGGCCATCAAACTCACTATTTATCGGCTGGCCAAAAAATCAAGGGTAACAGAAGCATTGTTGAAAGCAGCCGAAAACGGCAAACACGTATCGGTATTGTTTGAAGTAAAAGCCCGCTTTGACGAAGAAAATAATATTAAAGAAGCCCAAAGACTGCAAAAAGCTGGCTGTTTTGTAATTTATGGTATCAATAAATTCAAGACACACACCAAACTACTTCAAATCATCAGAGCCGAAGGCGAGGGCGTGGTTAGTTATTCGCACTTAGCAAGCGGCAACTACAACGAAGATACCGCCCGACTATATACCGACTTTGGGTTATTGACTTGCGACGAAGTATATAACCGAGATATTACCGAGTTTTTTAATGTCATCACAGGCCACTCATTGCCCAACCGCTACCGCTACCTAATAACCGCCCCTGGCGATTTGAGACAACAACTCATTGATTTTATTAGGCAGGAAGCACGCAATGCTCAAAATGGATTACCAAGCGGTATTTGCCTCAAAATCAATTCATTAGAAGACAAAGCTACTATCGAAGAACTCTATGAAGCATCGCAGGCGGGCGTTCCTATCAAGCTCATTGTCAGAGGAATTTGCTGTTTGAGGCCAGGCAGAGTTGGTTTGAGCGAAAATATTTCAGTGATTTCGATAGTAGGTAACTTTTTGGAACATACCCGTAT
>JAYVJH010000453.1:0-9316 GCA_043769455.1 Runella sp.
ATTTCGCCCTGAATCTCGGCAACGTGCTTCTCTTCGTTGATTGATATAACGGTAAAAGTTGCCTCGTAGTCAGTATCGACAAACATAGGACGTATAAACTCCGTTGTTTGTTTGATATAAACAGACCCATAGCCAGGAAACTCCGTGCCTAACACTTTTGTAAAAATACTCGAACTCAACGCACCATGAACAATAGGCCGTTTGAAAGGCGTTTGGGCAGCATAGTCGGGGTCAAGATGCAGGGGGTTGTCGTCGCCAGTGAGTTGGGCGAAAGCAATTACGTTGGCCTGTGAAAAACTAAAATCGTGTTTGTGCGTATCGCCAAGTGCCAGTTTCATAGATTTTTAGGGTGGTTTTGTTTGTACAAATTTACATAATTTTTATAGACCTGTTGCTACTGCCGAGCTACCTCTCTGGGTAATTAGAGCTTCTCTTATTTTATGGTTTCTAAACAATCCAATCGGGTTCAATGCCCCACCCGAGCGCAGACGTGCCTCAGCCACCAATGCCCGTACATCTGTACGAAACGCCCCTTGCAAAATCTCTTGGGCCGTTACTACATCATTGTTCTGTCTGGCTACTTCGAGGGCCGCTTCGTCCACCAGCATTGCCTGTGCGTAGCTTGTCATAATGGCTTCTACCGACTGCAATAAATCTTCGAGAGGGTCTTTGACGTTGTGCGAAGCGTCTATCATCCAGCCAAAAGCCGCAGCCCCCAAACCCCCGAAAGGGGCTTTAACTCCTCCGCCAAACGGAATTTGGGGGGCTATCAGTTCGCAAAATATCAAAAATAATTGATACGGATTGATGCTACCACAAGTCAGGTCATCGTCGCCATATTTAGAATCGTTGAAATGAAAACCACCCAATTTACCCTCCATCAACAACAAAGCCACAATCTGCTCAATATTGGCATTGGGCAAATGATGCCCCAAATCTACAAGCGTATAGGCTTTGGGGCCAAGTTTTTGGGTATATAACAACGACTGCCCCCAATCACCGACCGTCATCGAATAAAAGTTAGGTTCAAAGGCTTTATATTCTACAAACATTTTCCAGTCGGTAGGTAACTGAGCATAAATTTGGTGCAGACTTTCTAAGGTATTTTCAAAGGCGTTTCTAAAATTCAGTTGCCCAGGAAAACAAGAACCATCTGACAGCCAAACGGTTATAGATTTTGAACCTAAGTCTATACCATGCTTAATAACCTCAACATTGTGGTCGATAGCTTGTTTACGAATGGCTTTATTGACGTTTTGTAGCGAGCCAAATTTATAAGTATGTGCTTGATTGGGTTGGTCTTGAAAGGTATTAGAATTGACAGCATCGAACAGTAAACCATGCTGGGCGGCCAATGTCTTGATGGCTTGGGCATCTTGTGGAATATCCCACGGAATATGCAGTGAAATTGCCCCTGACGACCGATTGAGTGCGTGAAGTAGCCCTACATCTTCGATTTTTTCTTCTAAATTACGTGGCTCACCTCCACCCGCAAATCGCCCAAAGCGAGTACCGCCCGTACCCAAAGCCCACGAAGGTATGGCTATCTGAAAATCTATCAATCGTTGAATAATCGCCTCAGACTGGTCTGTTTCTGAACTAATAAAAGCCAGTCGTGAGTTGTGTTTCTTGTATTCCAAATCATTGTGATTGGCGATAGATGCAGTTGTGAGGGTCATTGTTGTCAAATGTTGGTTTGTAGTTGTAGAAGTATTACTGTCATGGTTTATACCGTCTTGTTGTTTTATTTTCAACATTTAAGGAGTCGTGAGTTGAATACAGTTTGAAGAACACTTAGCCACTACCTAATGATTTTGACCAGCAAACACTTCAAGCATATCAAAACAGCAGTATCTCGCAATGGTCCAATTATCACAAAATATTGACAAATTATAATTCATTGGCCAGTTCAATCGCCATTCGTAGTGCCGCCAGCTTACTTTGTACTTCTTGCATCTCAGATTCTACATTAGACTTGGCCACTACGCCCATACCAGCCTGATAAAAAAGTGTGTTGTTTTTGCTCAAAAATGTACGAATGGCTATGCAATGATTAAAGTCGCCATTGAAACTCAAATGCCCCAGCGCACCACCATAAATACTTCGATTGGTAGTTTCGAGGCGGTCAATGATAGTCATGGCATTGTGTTTGGGTGCGCCCGAGAGCGTGCCAGCCGGAAAAGTATCGGCTACCAACTGCAATGGATTTGTGCCAATGCTCATACGCCCCGTAACTTTTGAAACCAAGTGAATGACGTGCGAAAAAAACTGCGCTTCTTTGTAAGTCTCTACCTGCACTGTGTCGCAGCTACGGCTTAGGTCGTTGCGAGCCAAGTCCACGAGCATCACGTGTTCGGCACTTTCTTTGGGGTCGGCGGCGAGTTGTCGAGCCAGTTCGGCATCTTTTACATCGTCGCCTGTGCGCCTGAATGTACCCGCAATAGGGTGAATTTCGGCGTGGCCGTCTTTGATAAATATCTGTTTTTCGGGCGATGAACCAAAAATTCGATAACTACCAAAATCAAAAAAGAACAAATAAGGTGATGGATTGACCGACCGCAAGGCCCGATATAAATTAAAATCGTCGCCCGTAAACTTCCTACTAAACCGCCGAGAGGGTACTATCTGAAACACATCTCCACGCAAACAATGACCAATACAGGTCTCTATCGTTTGCCGCATTTGGTCGTCCGTCAAGTTGCTGGTTTCGGCATCACTGGCTCTAAAACTAAACGTAGCCATTTTGGGAGCGCAAACAACAGCCTCTAATGAATCTAAGTTCATGCCCATTTTTTGGCTAATATCAGACCGCCGAGAGCCATAGTCATGCTCAAACAAAAATACTTCGTCCTTAAAATGATTGAACACAATCACAAACCGATATGCCCGATACACCATTTGAGGAATGGCATTTTCAGTGCTTTTGGCCTGTATCTCTATATCTTCAAAATATTGCACAGAGTCGTAGGTAATATGCCCAAACAAACCACCCGAAATAAATGGATAAGTACTCACTGGGGCATCAAACCGTTTGGTAAAATCTTGTAGTTTTTGGACAGCCTGTTTGGGAAAATCTAAGTCAAAGCTTTCAACCGACCCATCTGGGAATGTCTGCCTTACGTGGCCTTCGTCAAGAGTAAACGAAGCTACGGCATCACAGGCAATAACACTAAAACCATGTTCCATACCATGATATTCGGCACTTTCGAGCATAACGGTATATGGAAATTTATCACGTAGCTTCAGATATACTCCTACTGGCGTGAGCATATCGCCCAATATTTTTTTAGATTTTGTTTCAATTTTAAAATTCATAATGTTGGTTATAGGTTAATAACAAAAAAACGGTTCGCTGCCATGAGCAACGAACCGCCGAAGGTATAATTTTAAAAAATACTGGCAATGGCTACGCACTCATCTCTAAAAGATTAGAACGCCACCACCAAGTCATATTTTCTGATTGATTTTTCATTTTATGTTGCAAAAGTATTGATTTTTTTTGGAAAATAGCAAATATTGTTGTCAGAGTTATCAAATCGACACTGTTAGGTAGTGAATAGTGAAAAACTGACAACAAAAAACACAAAAATCGACCAAGTTATTTACTCTATTTTCATCAAAATACCGCTTACTTCAACATTGCCTCAACTCTGGCCAAGTCTGTCTTGATTTTGACGATATTGGCTTTGATTTCTTTCTGAACGGCGAGCATCTGCTCCGACGACATCTCTGGGGCAGGCTTGTGTTCGTGGTGATGTGCTGCACCTTCGGCGTGGTCGTGCGCCATGCCAGGCACTTCTATTAGGTTGTCTTCCCAGTTTGCAAAAGATGCCGAAACGGCATTTAAGGCGGCAACAGTAGAGTCAATCTTGGCAGCGGCCACTACGTCGGTAGTTGTTTTTTTTGTGTCGGTCAATTTGGCTACGAGCGAGTCAATGGCTTCGATTTGTGGCTCAATTTCTGCCTGAATCGCCGATGCTTCGTTGTGTATTGTAGCGGCTTGCTGGAGGACATTGTCTTTTTGCTGACTACAAAAAGACAACGTCAGACTTATTGAAAAAACAAAGAAAAGAGGTGCGAATCTCATAAGTGCTGTGGTTTATTGTTGATTATTATTTTTAAGTCTCATACCAAGTCAAATCTATCCAAATTCATCACTTTAGTCCAAGCAGCAACAAAATCGTTTGTGAATTTTTGTTGGGTATCATTACAGCCATAGACTTCTGCAATAGCACGTAATTCTGAATTAGAACCAAAAATCAAATCAACACGAGTACCTGTCCAGATTAGTTCACCTGTCTTTCGATTTCTGCCTTCAAAAATATCTTGATGTGCCGAAGCAGCCTTCCAAGTTATATTCATGTCTAATAGATTCACAAAATAATCGTTTGTGAGTGCTTCGGGTCTGTCTGTAAATACACCATACTTAGATTTGTCAAAATTTACATTCAAGACACGCATTCCACCTATCAAAACGGTCATTTCTGGTGCTGTCAAAGTCAATAATTGAGCCTTATCGAGCAGCAAGTCTTCGGTCGAAGCCGTAAAATGTGTTTTAGTGTAGTTTCTAAATCCATCGGCTTGTGGCTCTAATACCGAGAAAGATACTACATCTGTTTGCTCTTGTGTGGCATCGGTTCTACCTGCTCTAAATGGCACATTAACACTCATACCAGCATTTTTTGAGGCTTTCTCTATACCCACACAACCACCCAGAACGATTAAGTCTGCCATAGAAATAGCTTCGCCATCAGTTGCCGATTTATTAAAACTGTTCTGTATGTCGGTTAGTTTATTCAATACAGTGTCTAACCCAACAGGATTATTTACAGCCCAAAATTTTTGTGGCGATAGTCTCAATCTGCCCCCATTGGCTCCCCCACGCTTGTCAGACCCACGGAACGTAGAGGCAGAAGCCCAAGCCGTTGAAACCAGTTCAGATACAGATAAACCAGATTCTGAAATTATGTTTTTTAAGACTTCAATACTTTTTTCACTAACCAATTTATGGTTTACTGCTGGAACAGGGTCTTGCCAAATCAATTCTTCGGTTGGCACTTCTGGCCCAAGATAGCAAGCCAAGGGACCCATATCACGGTGAGTTAATTTGAACCATGCTCTGGCAAAAGCATCTGCCAGTTCGTCTGGATTTTCAAAAAACCGTCTTGATATTTTTTCATATATTGGATCTACCCTCATTGCCAAATCGGAGGTGAACATAATTGGGGCATGGCGTTTTGAGGTAAGGTGTGCATCGGGTACTGTATTTTCTCCGCCTCCATCTACTGGAATCCACTGATGGGCACCAGCCGGGCTTTTGCTTAGTTTCCATTCAAAGCCAAATAAGTTTTCAAAATAGTTATTGTCCCACTTTATTGGATTTGTCGTCCATGCGCCTTCAAGTCCACTCGTAATTGTATCGGCGCCGTTACCAGTACCAAAAGAATTTTTCCAGCCCATTGACTGCTCTTCGATACTTGCACCTGCTGGCTCTACACCCACATATTGGTCTGGATTTGCTGCACCATGACTTTTGCCAAATGTATGCCCACCTGCAATGAGTGCTACGGTTTCTTCATCATTCATGGCCATTCTGCCAAAAGTCTCTCGTATATCTCTTGCCGACTGCAAGGGGTCTGGATTTGCATTTGGTCCTTCGGGGTTTACATAAATTAGACCCATCTGAACAGCGGCGAGGGGTTGTTCCAATTCTCTATCGCCAGTATATCTATTATCGTCAAGCCAATTTTTTTCAGAACCCCAGTAAATATCTTCTTCGGGTTCCCACACATCTACTCGGCCTCCGCCAAAGCCAAAGGTTTTCAAGCCCATTGACTCCAAAGCACAGTTGCCTGTCAGAATCATTAGGTCTGCCCAAGAGATTTTATTGCCATATTTTTGTTTGATTGGCCACAGCAAAAGCCGTGCTTTGTCCAAGTTACCATTGTCTGGCCAGCTATTGAGCGGGGCAAATCTAAGCGTACCAGCACCAGCACCACCACGACCATCGGCAATACGATATGTACCCGCACTGTGCCAAGCCATGCGAATAAAAAACGGCCCGTAATGGCCATAATCTGCCGGCCACCAGTCTTGTGAGGTTGTCATTAGAGCTACAATTTCTTGCTTTAAAATTGCCAAGTCCACAGTTTTAAACGCCTCTGCATAGTTAAAGTCATTGCCCATTGGATTTGACAATGCGGAGTGTTGGCGCAATATATTTAGTCTCAGTTGGTTTGGCCACCAGTCGAGATTTCTATTGCCTTTGCCAGCACTTTGTTTGACAGAACCATGATTAAAAGGGCATTTTGCTCCCTCAATATTTGAGCTATTGTTTTCCATTTTGGTTATATTTTGTAAATTTTATAAACACATCAAAACTACAATGGTAGTCAGTAAAAACCAAACAACAATCATAAAAACGAAGTGAATATGCACTATTCTATCAGATATTTTAGTGCAGAGACAGTTGAGGTTTGTCTTTAAGTTTGATGCCCGCATTTTTTAGAGACATAATAATCTCTGGCTCAGAGGTTTGCGCTATTTTAAACCTGACACTTAATTTTTGATTTTGAATTTGGGTCTGAGAAGGAATTACACCTTCTACTTTTTCTAAAATAGTGTTGAGTTTATCGACAGACGTATCGTTAATTAACTCAAAATCAGCTACTCGTGTTGATTTGTACCGCTCTAATTGAACGGCGGCCAACTGGCTTGTTTCAGGCTGAAAAAAACGATGTGGAATAAGATTGAGTACCAATGCCAAAATAGCTGCCGCCCAGAGCGTAATTTTTTGGGCTTTGGTATGTTGGTGTATTCCACGAAAATACATATCATAAAAGCCCCAACATAAAAATACAACTTGCAGTGCTATGAGTACGGCTCTATATTCAAAAAGCCAACCCAACTGCGATTGCCCAAAAATAGCTATGACGACTGGTAGCCAACAACAAAGCAAATGTATGGCCGACGTGAAAGCTACGTTTAGAGTGGTAGAAATAATTTGTTTCATATATTTGCAACAAGGGTGCAAATATAAATGTTCCATCTGGTATTAGAAAGTCATTGTTTTTAACTTTTATTTGTGAAAAAACATCAAACACTTAAATTATTTCTTTTTTATGCAAAAAATAGCCATGCTTGGTTCTGGTTTTATCGGTCGTTTTTATGCCGACTCTATCCACGGGCAACGCAGCCGAGACAGCGTTGTGGCCATCTACGCACGTAGCGAAGCGAATGCCAAAAAATTTGCGACAGATTATGATTGCTCATTTTGGAGTACAAATATGGAAGAAGTCATCGCTCACCCTGACGTAACGATGGTGTGCGTGGCCTTACCCAATAACATTCATGAAGCGGCCATTATGCTGTGTGTCAAACACAAAAAGCCAGTGATTTGTACCAAGCCGCTGGGCCGCACAGCCGAAGAAGCCCTCCGCATGATGACCGCCTGCGAAGAGGCTGGGGTATTTGGTGGCTACCTCGAAGATTTGTGTTATACGCCTAAGTTTTTGAAATCAAAGGCAATGGTTGAGAGCGGTGCAATAGGGCGGGTGTTATGGGCTAAGTCTCGTGAAACACACCCCGGGCCACATAGCGACTGGTTTTGGGACATCGAAAAAGCGGGCGGCGGCTGTATGTTAGATTTAGGCTGCCATTGTATTGAAATTGCCCGAAATTATATTGGCAAAGACATCAAACCTGTCGAAGTCATGTGCTGGGCTGCCACGCAAGTCAAGCCCATCGAAGCCGAAGACCACGCCATTGCGCTCGTCAAATACGAAAACGGGGCAATCGGCCAGTTTGAGGTAAGTTGGACATTTAGGGGTGGCATGGATCTTAGAGACGAAGTAATGGGAACAGAAGGGACGGTATGGATAAATAATTTTTTGAGAACAGGTTTTGAGGTATATTCATCGGGCAAAGGTGCCGACTATGTAGCCGAAAAAGCCGAAAGTAACTCGGGCTGGCTCTTTCCTGTTGGCGACGAAGTAAATGACTTGGGCTACAATCACATGTTTACCGATATGTTTACAGCTTGCGAAGAAGGCCGTGAACCCGCCGAAACGTTTTATGACGGCTACGTGGTCAATGCCATTATAGATGCGGCCTATAAGTCGGCCAAAACCAAGCTCTGGGAGCCTATCAACCTGCCTGTTTGGCGTGGGCAGACAGGCCTTACACCAGCCAGTACACTAAACAGTTATGACGAAAACTATTATCTCATTAAAGAAGAAGTAACACACGACGGTCGCCATAAAATTATACTCAAAGACAAAACCACAGGACAGATTATTGAAAGAGATATATAAAAAAACGCAACCAAACATGACTATCGACGAAGCACAACAGCAAGTGGACGGCTGGATAAAACAGTATGGTGTGCGCTATTTTAGTGAGCTGACCAATATGGCGATTTTGACCGAAGAAGTAGGCGAACTGGCTCGTATCATGGCACGGACTTATGGCGACCAGTCATTTAAAAAATCGGATATGGCCAAAAACCTACCCGACGAAATGGCCGATGTACTGTGGGTATTGATATGTTTGGCCAACCAGACGGGTATAAATTTGACAGATGCCTTTGAAAAAAATTTAGAAAAAAAAACACAAAGAGACGCAACCAGACATCTCGAAAACGATAAACTAAAATAACTATACAGGTAGAAAAACCAAAATTTAAACTTCTTGAATTATAACTCTAAAAATCAAAAAATATGAATAGCAATAGACGTGATTTTTTACAAAAACTAAGCCTTGCCACTGGCGCAATGGCTTTTGCGCCAGAGCTGATGGCCGAACAATCGAAAAAGAAGTTGTGGTTTGAGATTTCGTTGGCCGAATGGTCGTTACATAAGGCAATATTTACCGAAAAACGTTTGACTAATCTTGATTTTCCAGTAGTGGCTCGCAAAGAGTTTGGTATTGGTATTGTTGAATACGTGGACCAAATGTTTAAAGACAAAGCCAAAGACACCGCCTATCTCAACGACCTCTTGCAACGCTGCAAAGACAATAACGTACGCAACCACTTGATAATGATTGATACGGCTGGCAATTTGGGAGAAGCCGATACAGCCAAACGAATGACCTCAGTAGAAAATCACTACAAATGGGTGGACTGTGCCAAATATTTAGGCTGTGCTACCATCAGGGTAAATGCCCGTGGGCAAGGTGAAAGAGCAGAAGTAGCCAAAAATGCAGCCGATGGACTGGCCAAACTAAGCGAATATGCGGCCAAAGTGGGTATCAATGTAATTGTCGAAAACCATGGCGGGCTATCGTCAGATGGTAGCTGGTTGGCTGGCGTAATGAA
>JAYVJH010000454.1:0-5202 GCA_043769455.1 Runella sp.
CTCGGTAGTAAGTATCTCGCAAAAAATCCCGAAGGTCGTTTTTTAGATGCTCTTCGCTTTCGTCTTTGGGGCGTTGGTCAATGGTGTTAATTTTGTCAAGTAGCACAATAAGATTGGCCTTAAAAACGTCCATTTCTGACCGCAAAACAGGTTGTCTGACGAGTGCTTTGGTGGCTTTGAGTGGCGAAATAACTGGCATTTTTTGTATTTATTTTAGTGTTTTATTACGCCTTTTACACCACACCATTTTTTATATCTTCGACTATCGTAGGGTCAAGTAGCGTAGTGATGTCGCCCATGTTTGAGGTATCGCCTTCGGCTATTTTTCGTAATATTCTCCGCATTATTTTGCCAGAGCGGGTTTTGGGTAAGCCTTTCACAAACTGAATTTTATCGGGTTTGGCTATTGGCCCGATGACACGGGTAACGGTAGCCAAAATATCTTTTTTCATCATGCTTTCGTCTTCGGGTATTTTTTCACAGATAATATACGCATAAATCCCCTGCCCTTTGATGTCGTGTGGGTAGCCTACTACGGCACTTTCGACTACGCCAGTGTGCATATTGAGGGCGTTTTCTACTTCGGCAGTGCCTATTCTATGTCCCGATACATTGAGTACGTCATCGACTCGGCCTGTGATTCTGTAAAAGCCATTTTCGTCACGCATGGCACCATCGCCAGTAAAATAAAGATTGTCATAAGTCGAGAAGTAGGCTGTGCGGCAGCGTTCATGGTCGCCCCAAGTAGTACGAATGATAGACGGCCACGGAAACTTGATACACAAATTACCACTTACATTGCCGCCCAATATTTCTTTGCCGTTTTCGTCCACGAGCATCATCTGCACACCTGGCAGCGGCAGCGATGCCCAAGCAGGTTTGAGAGGCGTAATACCAGCCAATGCCGAAATCATGGTAGCGCCTGTTTCGGTTTGCCACCAAGTATCAATCACAGGGCAGCGGCCTTTGCCTATGTTTTCAGAATACCAGTTCCATGCTTCTTCGTTGATAGGCTCACCTACTGAGCCTAATATTTTGAGCGAACTCAAATCTTTGCCTTGTAATGGCCCCAAACCAAAACCCATCAACGACCGTATGGCCGTGGGGGCAGTATAAAGAATATCTACTTTGTGTTTATCTACAATATCCCACAGTCGGCCAGCGTCGGGGTAAGTTGGTATGCCTTCAAACATCATGGTCGTAGCACCCGAGCAAAGCGGCCCATACACTATGTAGCTGTGGCCTGTAACCCAGCCTACATCGGCAGTACAAAAATGAACCATATTTGGCTCGTACTGAAACACATTCTGGAACGTATAAGTAGCATAAACCATGTAGCCACCCGTGCTGTGTACTACGCCTTTGGGCTTGCCTGTTGAGCCAGACGTATAAAGTATAAAAAGCGGATCTTCTGAGTCTATTGCTTTGGCGGGGCAGTCGGTAGCTACTTTTTTTATTTCGTCTTCCCACCAATAATCACGCCCTTTTATCATCGACACAGGCTGACGGGTACGGGTCAAGACGATTACTTTTTCGACCGATGGGCAAGCCACCAGCGCATCGTCCACGGTGTCTTTCATGGGTATAGACTTATTGCCACGGTATGCACCGTCGGAGGTTATGACCATTTTACAATCAGAGTCATTGATACGGTCTCGGACAGACTGAGCCGAAAAACCACCAAAAACCACCGAATGAATAGCCCCAATGCGAGCGCAAGCCAACATCGCTATGGCCGCCTCGGGTACCATGGGCAGGTATATACAAACTCTATCGCCTTTGACAACGCCATGACGTTTGAGTACATTGGCAAACTGGCTGACTTTGAGATGTAACGTTTTGTATGTAATAGCGATAGCTTCTTCGGTAGGGTCGTTGGGTTCCCAGAGTATGGCCGTTTGGTCGCCTCGTTCGGCCAAATGCCGGTCGAGGGCGTTGTAGCTGATATTGGTTTTGCCGTCAATAAACCACTTGATGTTAGGTTCTTTAAAATTCCATTCCAGCACGTTGTTCCAAGTCGAAAACCATGTAAATTCTTGTGCTATTGCTGCCCAAAACTCTTCGGGGTTGGCTACGCTCTGCTCATAGGCGGCTTGGTATTGGTCAAAAGTACGGATACGCATGGGTTTAGGTTTAGTGGGTGAATGTGAGATTATTTTTTTTGGAAAATGGAATGATTCTTTTGAGTTTACTTATTGTTTTAGAAATACCATAAAATATGAAAAATTTGACATTTATAAATCAACCCATCATTACACAAAACAAAATTGAAATTGATGCTTTGTGCAAACGATATGGAGTGGACAAATTATTTTTTTTTGGCTCAGTAACCAATTCGGAATTATTTAGAGATGATAGCGATATTGATATCATTGTTCAAATGGACGAATCTAAGTTTTTACCAGAAGACCTTGGCGAAACGTTATTTGATTTGAATGATGAATTTGAGAAATTATTTCAACGTCCAGTAGATTTGATAAGAGATAGACCATTTAGAAATCAGATTTTTAGAAAAAATATAGACGATTCAAAAGTATTAGTTTATGACAGAGCGCAATGAGCGTATTCAGAAATATTTGTATGATATTTTAAATGCGATTTTGGATATTGAAGAATTTACAAAGACAATAATAACGCTCTCGGAATATTCTCAAAATAAAATGGCCAAGATGGCTACTGAACAAGAACTGATAACCATTGGCGAAGCTATCAATCGTATTTTAATTTTAAATCCTGCTATCGAAATTTCATCAGCCCGTAGAATTGTTCAGTTTAGAAACAAAATTACCCACGAGTACGATGCCGTTGATGATTCGCAAGTTTGGGTTGTTATTCGTAGATATATTCCCGTTCTGAAAGTTGAAATTAACAATTTGATTTTGGGATAAATTCAATCAAAAATTTCATACTGCTATTTTGGCAGAATTTATTTAAGAAATTGATCTATTTATCTACAAAATTAACTGAAAAGTTGGTCTGAATCGTTAAAGTTTAAAATAATTACAGCCGCTGCAACATTTCGGGAGCAGTATTCGTACAGTGAATAAGTATTATCGAAACTTGTTCAATCTAAAACTATGCAACGTAAAGAATTTTTAAGAAGAGGGCTTTTGGGCCTTGGTATGTTTGCCATTGTACCACTGGTGTCGGCTTGTAGCAAAACTACCGATATAGTTGCCGACTCGACAGTAAGTACAACAGGCTCAACAAATGGTAGTTCGGCCTCAAATTGTAGTGTTACTCCGAGCGAAACTATTGGGCCGTTTTCAACCAAAAACCCTACAAATTGGGTCAGAAAAGATATTCGCTCCGACCGATCTGGCGTGGTGATGGCGGCCAATATTACTATCAAAAACAAAAACACAAGTTGTGCGGCACTCGCAGGGGCCATGGTGGATATTTGGCATTGCGATGCCGATGGCAATTATTCAGAATATGGCGGTAGTGGTATGCAAGCGACCAACTACACGGCAGTTAGCTTTTTGAGAGGCCGCCAAACGACCGATGCCAACGGACTGGCGGCATTTACGACCATTTTTCCGGGCTGGTACAATGGCCGTGCGGTGCATATCCATGTGCATATCTACGACAAAAGCGGCAAGTCGTTGTTGGTAACTCAAATAGCGTTTTCGCCAGCGGTTTGTGATGCGGTTTTTACAACGGCTACCACAATTTATAAAAACGGCAAATCCACCACAACCAACGAACGAGATAATGTATTTAGTGATGGCTTCGCTACTGAGTTGGCCAGCGTGTCGGGGAGCGTCAAAGATGGGTATGTGTTAGACCATACAATAGTTGTCAATGGATAATCGGGCTGTTATCTATCTGTCAGACAAGCGATTGTGCGAGCAGTCGCCTGTTTTTCGTTGTTATCAAACACCCATCGAAGCTCACCCTTTTTTACGATTTGAAGACAACACTCTCGCAGCCCAACAAAGTGTCGAAAGCCAGTTTGAAAGTAGCCGCACAGTTGTTTTTTTGCCACTAATGGGTGCAGTAGAAGTAAATGAACAGTTGGTAGAGGCAGGCCAAATATTATACTTATTGGCACAAAAAAACGAAACAGTTATAGTTCAAAATCCTTATGAATCTGGGCTAATCAATTACCTTGAAATACATATTGAACCTAATTACAAGCCAACCGAAAAAGTAGTTATTACGGACTTTGATTTAAGCCAAAAAAACAGATTGCACAATATAGAAAACAGAACAAAAGTAGGTTTTTGTATTGGCAAATATGATGGCCGTAAAGATGGTATTCTAAAATTAGAAAAGCCATCTGATGTTTTTGTTTTTATAATCAATGGCGCATTTGAAGTTCAAAATCGGCTCTTGGAGGCCCGTGATGGTTTGTTACTGAATAATGTTTCTGAAATAGATTTTGAAGCCCTGTCCGAAGAAGCTATTTTACTGTTTTGTACTTGGCCGCAGTCCTGAATCTAAAAAGGCCGCAAACTCATCGATAGAAGTATAGCCAACGGGCTTGGCCAATAGATTGCCGTCTGCACTTACCAAACAATAATACGGCTGGGCGTTGTTATTGAACTTAGTGATTTGAAAATCTGCATTTCTGGCTCCTACCGTTGTTTTTTGTTTGTTGTCATATTTAGAAATATACCGCTCGCTTTCGGGCAGTTCTGTTTTGTCATCGACATACAACGACACAATGATATAGTCGTTTTTGAGGCGAGTCAGTACTTTTGGGTCAGGCCAGACGTTGGCTTCCATTTTGCGGCAGTTGGCGCAGTTTTTTCCTGTAAAATCTATAAAAATAGGCTTGCCTGTAGTTTTCGATTCGGCCACTGCATTTTCATAATTACTATAACCTTCTAAACCTTCGGGTAAGCGTATTTTGCCATTTGATGCTTCAACACTGGCAGAGGCTGTGCCGCTGTTGGTCAGATAAAAATCTTGGGTTTGCTCGGGTGGCAACCAACCCGATAGCCCACGCAATGGTGCGCCAAACATACCGGGAATCATATAGACCACAAACGAAAAAACGGCAATGGCATAAAGCAGCCGCTGAATACCTACTTTCTCTATTGTGCTGTCTTTGTCCATTCTGATTTTGCCCAAAACATAAAAGCCAATGAGCGTAAAAATCACTATCCAGATGGCCAAAAAAAGCTCACGGTCGAGGCTGTCCCAATGATAAGCCAAGTCGATGTTGCTCAAAAATTTGAGAGCCAATGCCAATTC
>JAYVJH010000455.1:0-15373 GCA_043769455.1 Runella sp.
CTTCAATAACATTCATAATTTGACAGTTACAGGCTTACACTCGATTCAGCGTGATGATTTTGAAACCAGTAGTATAGGCGTAGCTGGTGTACCTGCCGAAACACAGCAGTTTTATAGTGTTGGCGATGCCTCGACAGTATCAAGCTACAACAGCTCACTGGTGCAGTGGACAATCAACTCGTTTATGGGACGGGTCAATTATGATTACAAAGACAAATATTTGGTTACGGCTACCATCAGAAGAGACGGGTCAAGCAAGTTTGGTGCAAATACCAAATATGGTAACTTCCCGGGTATTGCAGTTGCTTGGAATATATCTAACGAAACATTCATGAAAGGTATCTCTTGGATTGATTTATTGAAACTTCGTATTGGATACGGCGCCGTTGGTAATCAAGGTGTGGCCGCTTACCAGACGCAAGGACTGTTGCGCCGCACACCTTATGCTTGGAACAATACCGCTGCCTTTGGTTATCGTCCAAGTACAATCGGCAATCCAGACTTGAAGTGGGAAACCTCAAAGCAATCGAACATTGGCTTAGATTTTAGTTTATTCAGAGGTCGTGTACAGGGTTCGTTGGAGTATTACCAAACCAACACAACCGATTTGCTGTTGTCTGACCAACTTCCAGGTTCAATCGGTTTCTCGTCTGTAACCAGAAATGTGGGCGAAACTCGCAATAGAGGCGTAGAACTCAGCCTGACGACTGTCAATTACGACAAAGGTGGCTTTAAGTGGAGTACAGACTTTGTATTTACCAAAAACCAAGAAGCCATACTCTCGCTCTATAACGGCGCTGTTGATGACATTGGCAACAGGTGGTTTATTGGCAAACCACTTTCGGTGATTTATGATTATAAAAAATTAGGAATCTGGCAAACAGCCGAAGCCGACCAAGCAAAAGCATTTGGTAGCACAGTAGGCCAAATTAAAGTACAAGATTTTAGTAATGATGGTAAAATAAACGCCGACGACAGACAAATATTAGGGTCGGATATTCCAACATGGAGTGGGGGTATTACCAATCGCTTTGCGTACAGAGGTTTCGATTTGAGTTTCTTCGTTTATGCTCGTATTGGTCAGATGATTGTAAGTGGGTTTCACCAAGACTTAAACCAGTTGGCGGGTCGCTATCAGCAAATGAAGGTGGACTATTGGACACCCAACAATCCAACAAATGAGTTCCCACAACCAAAGTCTAACCAAGAGTTTCCTGTAAACAACGGTGCAATTAGTAACTTTGATGGTTCGTTTGTCAAAGTCCGTAACATCAATTTTGGGTATTCTTTTTCTCCAAAAATAGCACAGCGGTTAGGAATTGAATCACTCCGTTTGTTTTCGAGTATTCAGCAACCTTATATTTGGTCAAGCTATCGTTCACAGTACAATGGCGTAGATCCCGAAACACAAACTGCCAAAGTAGAAAGAAACGTTACACCAGCTACAAAAGTGATGACGATAGGCTTAAATGTAAGATTTTAGTCTTAACCGATTAAATAGAGTTTTTGAATTATTAAATCTAAAAAAAAATGAAAAATAAATATTCAATAAAATCACTACGAATATTGACCTTATGCAGCTTTTTGTTTGTGGGTCAGTCTTGTACTGATGTTTTAAAAGAAGAAGTGGTTTCGGCCATTGGTAACGATTATATCAATACTCCTGCTGGCTTTAATGCAGCCATTAGCGCAGCTTATTCTACGCAGAGGGCTTTTTATGGCTCACAAATGGGCTTGACCGTAACCGAGTACGGCACAGATTTGTATGCAACAGGTGCAGATGGCGGCTATAAAGGTTTTCACTTTTATGATGCCCAGCTCAATGCACAAGTAGATTGGCTTGCACTGATTTGGGACGAGCTTTATAGAGGTATCAACACCTGCAATGCTGTCATAGAGCGTGCGCCAGCAGCTACGGGCTTGACAGATGCACTCAAAAAACAACGTGTGGCCGAAATGAAATTCTTGCGTGGTCATTATTATTTTTTGCTACTGCAACAATGGGGAGGGGTAGATTTGCGCCTAACAGAAACCCTCGGGCCAACCAAAGCCACTGCCAGAGCCTCAGAAGCCGATATTTACAAGGCCATCATTGCAGACCTTGAAGCATCGCTACCAGACTTAGAAAACAAAAAAGCATCGTCAGATTATGGCCGTGCTACCAAAGCTGCCTCTGAGCATTTGTTGGCTCGGGTGTATTTGGCCAGAGCAGCTTCTACCTCAAAAGCCGCTGACGACTATGCCAAAGCTGCAACCTATGCACAAAACGTAATTAGTAATTATGGCTTTAGATTATTACCAGATTTTGCAAGTGTGTTTGCACAAGGCGCAGGTGAAATAAACGACGAAGTGATTTTTGCAACTCAATACACTTCTGACGTTTTGACAACGGCATCGCCAGCACCAATAGCCAACGGTCAAGATGGCAACACAGGGGGCAATAACCTACACTTGTTTTTTGGAATGCAGTATGACGTTCAGGCAGGAATGGTACGAGATGTGTTTTATGGTCGTCCGTTCAAGCGTTTGCGCCCAACCAAATATTGTATCGAAACTGTTTTTACTGACCGTGTAAATGACTCTCGATACAAAAAAACGTTTAGAGATACTTGGCTAAGTAACTTGCCTGGTACTTACAACACAGCTTTTGACCTCTCGAAAGCGAAAGTAACATTTAAGTCGGGCGATACTGCTATTTTTATGCCAGGTTTTGAGATGTCGTTGGCCGAGCGTGCCAAAAAACCGTATCAGGTATTGGTGCCAAGCGCATACAATGAAGCTCTTTTTCCTACTTTGACAAAATTTATGGACCCACTTCGTCCAGACAGAACTTGGACGGCTGGAAGCCGTGACTTTTTGACTTTCCGTTTGGCAGATACTTACTTGATGCTGGCCGAAGCACAGATTTTCTTGGGAAAACCAGCAGAGGCGGCTGCAGCTATAAATATGGTGCGGGTGCGTGCGGCGTTTGCAGGTAAAGAAAATGCCATGAGAATAACACCAGCACAAGCTACTTTCGACTTCTTGATAGAAGAGCGTGGTCGCGAGTTGGTAGGTGAGCAAATTAGATGGATGGACTTGAAACGTTGGGGTAAATTGGTAGAAAGAGTAAAACTTCACAATCCACAAGCATCTACCATTCAAGCGTTTCATAATTTACGCCCAATACCCCTTACTCAAATAGACCGCTCTGCCAAAGGCACAGACGGTAGTTCGGTATTCCCCCAAAATCCTGGGTATTAAGATTTTTATTTGATTTGATAATTGTGAAAAACGTTTGGCCTTTGGCTGAACGTTTTTTTTATGTAATAGCTCTTTGGTTTTTACTATTAATCTATCAACATACAATATATCAAATACCCACATCGTTTTCTGTTAGAACCCCTTAATCTAACACACAGTATGAAAACGATTTTTACCTTAATTACCATTCTTCTTTTTTGCGGTTTTTTACAAGCCCAACAAACCCGCACCATCAGCGGCTACGTTCGTGAAAAAGGCAGTCGAGAACTGCTCATTGGTGTCAATGTTTTTGTACCCAATACCAACATAGGCACAACGTCCAATACCTTTGGGTTTTATTCGCTTACATTACCCGCTGCCGACTCTCTTGTGTTGGTGTATTCGTTTGTTGGCTACGAATCGGTCGTTAATAAATTGCCATTTACCAAAAATCAAACACTTAATACAGAACTTGACCCCATTGGGCGGCAGCTCAAAGAAGTTGTCATCAAAGCCAAAAGTTACGAAAACGAACGTGTGAGCGAAACTGCACAAATGAGCCAAATTGAGATACCGATTGCTCAAATAAAAAAAATACCCGCTTTTTTGGGCGAAAAAGACGTAATGAAAGTCTTGCAACTGATGCCAGGCGTACAAAAAGGTTCAGAAGGCCAAACGGGTATTTATGTTCGTGGCGGCGGGCCTGACCAAAACCTGATAATATTAGACGATGCCATAGTTTATAATGCCAGTCATTTGTTTGGTTTTTTTTCGGTCTTCAATGGCGATGCCCTCAAAAGTGTTGAACTAACAAAAGGCGGTTTTCCTGCTCGGTTTGGCGGGCGACTGTCGTCGGTCATAGAACTCAACATGAAAGAAGGCAACAAAGACAAGCTACACGGCGAGGGCGGCGGCGGGCTAATCGCTTCACGGCTCACACTCGAAGGGCCACTCGACAAAGCCAAAAAAGCATCGTTTCTTGTTTCAGGTCGTCGTACTTATTTGGACATACTCACCCGACCGCTCATAGCCGTGGCTTCGGAAGGCACTGGTACGGGGGGCTATTATTTTTATGACCTCAATGCTAAATTTAACTACGATTTTGGCCAAAAAAATAAACTATATGCCAGTGGATATTTTGGTCAAGATAGGTTTTTTGTCAAATCAATGGAGCGAAACTCTACGTCGTCGGGTGGGTTAAACTGGGGTAATGCCACGGCTACCCTACGCTGGAATCATCTTTTTAATGAAAAACTATTTGCCAATGCGTCTTTGATTTTTAGTAATTACAAATTTCAAATATTTTCAGAAGATTCATACACAAATCTTGGCAAAACTAATGAATTTAAACTCAGCTACACCTCGGGCATCAGAGATTTTACTTTTAAATATGACGTGGACTATTACCCCAGTCCAACACATTCTTTGCGGTTTGGGGCTATGGCTATCGCACACAGATTTACGCCGAGTGCTATCGTTGTCAAAGATACTGATATTGACCAATCTAAAAACGAAATTGAGGCAATCAACAACATAGAGTCGGGTGTTTATGTAGAAGACACTTGGCGGCCAAGTGGCAAGTTTAAAGTAAATGGCGGCTTGCGGCTTAGTTATTTCAACAGCAACGAAGGGGCTTTTTTGAGGCCAGAGCCACGCCTGTCGGCAGCTTATATGCTCAAACCAGACCTGTCGCTCAAAGCCTCTTATGCTACCATGAACCAGTATGTGCATTTGCTATCAAACACAGGTATTGGTCTGCCAACGGACTTGTGGGTACCGACTACGAGCAAAATTCCACCGCAGCAGTCCAATCAAATAGCGTTGGGCTTGGCCAAAGACTTTCCAAATCGAGGGCTTGCGCTGACGGTCGAGGGTTACTACAAATCAATGCAAAACATTGTTAGTTACAAAGAAGGGTCGAGTTTTTTGTTGCTCGAAGACGGCCCCGCTGCTGGTACTGAAAAAGTGCGGTGGGACGAAAACGTTGCCACAGGCCGTGGTTGGTCGTATGGGGCTGAGGTATTGCTCCAAAAAAAGACAGGCCGCCTTTCGGGCTGGATTGGCTATACGCTGTCATGGACGAAGTGGCAGTTTGCCGAACTCAATTTTGGCGAAGCATTTTTTCCTCGTTTCGACCGCCGCCATGATATTTCTGTGGTCGGTATTTATGAAATCAGCCCTCGCATTACGCTTTCGGGGTCGTGGGTATATGGCACTGGCAACGCCCTCACAGTGCCGCAAGGTACATACCAGTCGTATGGTAGCAGCCGTTTTGCCAATTCGAGCGTTTTTAATAACCAAGGCCAGACCATTGGCCAGAGCTTGTTTGGCTATGGCCGAAGCACCAATGACTATGGCCCCAAAAACAGTTTTAGAGCAGAGGCTTACCATCGGTTCGATTTGAGTATTCAGTTTCATAAACAAAAGAAAAACCACGAACGTATCTGGGAGTTGAGTTTTTATAATTTGTACAATCGCCGCAATCCATTTTTTTATGACATAACGACATCGCAGAATAGTTCACAGACCAACAACGGCCCTATCACAATTACTAACGAAACCAAACTCAAACGGTACTCCATTTTTCCGATTGTACCTTCATTAAGTTATAATTTTAAATTTTAATAGCCATGAAAACATACTACACACTCGTTCTACCATTGATTTTTTTGCTTGTTGTTGCAAGCTGTGGCAGTCTGGTACAAGACGTAAACCCCGACCGACTACCCAAAAGTGAAGCCAAATTGGTAATACACGGATACCTGTCGCCGCAAGATACTGTACTGGCCATAAAAGTCGAAAACAACAAAACGCTCTTTGGTACTACTGTAACGGTTATTCCAGACAGGAACACTAATTTTGGCCCCATAAGTGCCGTCAAAGATGCAATCGTAACGCTGTCGGACGGGACAAAAACTATAAATTTGGTTTTGGACAGTAGATGGTCTGAATACCGAGCAGCAGCCAAGTTACTGCCCATTGTGGCTGGCAAAACTTATACCCTCAAAGTAACAACACCCCGCAGTCTCGTAGCCGAGTCGTCGTGTACGATTCCTGCCCAAGTGCCTATCAGAGAAGCAAAACAAGACTCAGTTGCGGCCAGATACAACTCAAATAGATTTGACAAAACAGTCCGTGTGTTGTGGCAAGACCCCGCCGGTAAGGGCAATTATTACAAAATAGAAGGTGGCGTTAATATTCAATTTATCCAACCAGCACAAGGTACTCAGCCAGAAATAAAATACAATAATTGGAACTTGTACTATTTTAATAACAGTGGAGGTACGGGCGACTTGGTGAGCGATGCCCAAAACGATGGCGGGCTGTTGGCATCGTCTGTTGGACGACTCAACAACAGTTATTATTATAGTGCTGGCAGTAATACCAAAATAATCAAGTCGGTGGTATATCTGGTTACTTGCGACAAAAATTACTACGACTATCACCGAGCAATGGATATGTATAACGACAATCCTTTTTCAGAACCATCGCTCACACCGTCTAATATCAAAGGGGGCTTTGGGTGTTTTGCAGGTTATAATGCCGCTGAGTTTATGCTCAAATGACCTCAATACCGACCACGTATTTCTACGTGTTTTGATGGGTATTAGTACTGAATTTTTGTTGTGGTATTTATATTAAATAGCTGAAAATCAAGTATTTAATATAAATTTTTGATTTTTGCTTGTTTGCTTGTCAAAGTTATATAGGTTAGGTTTGTTGTATAGAAACGATTTACTAAAACCTTAATCAATTACTGACATGATGGCTCAACAACTACATACTGGTTTTCAAAAATTGCCGTACCTTCAAAGCGTACCAGCATCACCTGTTCACCGTCTTATTGTGCCTCACAAGGGCAGACAAATAATTATTCAGGCCGAAGATGTTACCTGTTTGATAGGTGAGGGAAACTACTCGTTTTTATATACCAAAGACGGCAATAAGTATTTGCTATCCAAAACACTCAAAAGTTTGGGAATGATACTCGACACCAATATATTTTTGCGTGTTCATAAGTCTTCGATTATCAACGTCAATTATCTAAAAGAAATATCTGTCGATCCCGATCGTTATGTGAAACTCAAATGTGGCAAAGAAGTATCTATTTCTCGTCGCAAAATGCAGGAAGTATGCGAAATATTAGGTTATTTATAAACAAAAATTGGTGGATTGGTCAGAGAGCCGCAAAAATTTATTTTTTGCGGCTCTCTTTATTTTATAATATTACAAAACCAACAGTAAGCTGCCAAAGAGAGAGTTTACTGTTAAATTGGGCATCGTTTTGTAGGTTTAGTTGAGATATATTCGACAGGTTGCCTTCATAACGGACATCAAAATTGAACGAACCTAAATCTAACCCTACACCCGCCTGATAGCCAATCGTAGCTTGCTTAAATGTATTGCTAATGCTCTGATTTGTGTATAGTTTGAGTGCGTCTTTCAGGTCTGTACCCTGTGAGATGCTCAACGAAGCCATCGGGCCTGCATTGACACGAAACGCCCCGATTTTTATACCTAACAAGACTGGAATATCAAATTGGCTCATTTTTACGTCTATATTTACAGGCGAGCCGCCTCCTTGCGGTACAAAAGTTACCTTGCCACCCTTTGAAGACAAAAGTACCTCGGGCTGAATAAAAAATCGATGGCCTATCCTCACATACACTCCGCCCACGTAGCCCGTCCGAAAGTCGGCATTGTTATTGAAAAAATCTTTGATAGCACTACCAGGCTTAGAAATTTGAAGATTGTCGGTGTTGAGTTGTGAAAAATTGGCGCCACCCCGAACACCAATATAAATGAGTTTTTTTTGAAGACGGCCAAACTGTGCTTGGCTCTCAGAAATACCAATGATGAGGGCAATAGCAACCAAAAATGTGTTTTTCATTTGTTTCTTTTTTTGTTTTGATAAATATAACGTAAATTCAAGCTACGAAACCAGCAGGCTTCGTTTTTTTATTAAACGGTAGTCCTGTCTTTGAAGTATATTTAGCTTTTGTTAATATTTGTAAATAATGGATACAATCTTGATTATTATCGCAATCGTTTGTTTGATTGGTGGGTTAATTGGCTCGGTGTTGCCGCTGCCTGGGCCGCCGCTTAGTTTTTTGGGAATGTTGCTCATACACTACACCGACCAGTTTCAGTTTAGCCGAACGCTCCTGTATAGTTTTGGCTTTGTTACTGTTGTCGTCTCGTTGTTAGACTATTATGTACCGATTTGGGGAATCAAAAAATTTGGCGGAACTAATTACGGTATTTGGGGTTCGACGATTGGTGTAGCCGTCGGTTTTTTTGTTGTGCCAGCCATTGGAGTATTTTTGGGTGCATTTTTGGGTGCATTGATTGGCGAATTGATTGGTAAAATGCCAATTCAGCAAGCACTTAAAGCTGCCTTTGGGTCATTTTTGGGCTTTTTGTCGGGTATTTTTATGAAAGTCGTACTTTGTTTGGCCATGATAGTGGTGGTGGTTCGAGAGTTTTTTTAGAAATAATATACACCAACCGACTCAGTTTTTCGTTTAGGTATTATAGTTTATCATTTACGCATTTACCAATGTTTGAGCTTTCAGATAAATATTTTGACCAATACCAAAACACTGTTGGTAAAGACATGACCGACTGGCTTACAGATTTTGATTTTTCGGAAATAAATATTGATTTTCAGCATCGAATCAGGGCTTTTGCCGTTTTTTCGTCCAATATCGAAGGCAATAGCGTGGACTTGAGCTCTTACCTAAACTGGAAGATGATTGTAAAGTCAAAACCTAATAAAGAAATAACAGAAATAAATGACTTGATTGCAGCTTATGAATGGGCAAGAACCGAACCTCTGACCGAAACTAATTTATTGGAAGCCCACAAAATATTAGTTCAAGAAATACTCATTAAAAGCAAACGGGGCAAATATAGACAAGAGCTTGTTGGTGTTTTTGGTGAATCTGGACTGATATATTTGGCCATAGAACCTGGGTTTGTATCGGAAACAATGAGTAGCTTTTTTTTGCAAATCAATAAATTGTTTCAAGCACCACTTACAACCGAGCAAGTGTTTTATTATGCCGCCCTGATTCATCTCAGGTTTGTGCATATTCACCCATTTGCCGATGGCAACGGACGAGTAGCGAGGCTGTTAGAAAAATGGTTTTTGGCTCAATGTTTAGGAGATGACTTTTGGAAAATACCCTCCGAAAAATATTACAAAGAAAACGTACAAGCCTACTATACCAACATCAATATTGGTGCTGATTTTTATGAATTGAACTACAATCGATGTATTCCATTTTTGGCTTTATTGCCCCAATCAATCAAATTGAGATAAAACCATATTGACATGAAATTTTATAGATTACTTACTTTTACTGCGCTCACAATCATTAGCTTGATTGTTCCCAGAGTATATGCTTCGCACCTAAGAGCGGGCGAGATTACGGCCAAGCGTATTTCTATGACATCGCTCACTTATGAAATTACGGTAACAACTTACCACGATGAAATAGACGGAAGAATGGCCAGCGACAGCCAAAACGATATTAAGCTCTGTATCAAGCCTTTTGGTACTGGAGCTGGTACTGTGATTGTTGTCAAGCGAACCAATCGCACCAGAGTCAATAATGCTACTTCCAAAAATGTGTTTATCACAACTTATACTTTTCCGTCACCAGGACGATTTGTGATAAATTGTGGTATCAGAAATCGAAATAAAAATACATTAAACATAAATAATTCGTTAGAAACCCCTTTTTATTTAGAAACAATTATCGACATCAACGCGGCTTTGGGTCTCAATCGTACACCTGTGCTACTCAATGCTCCGTTAGACTCAGCCAGAACAGGGCAGAAGTTTTGCCACAATCCAGCCGCTTTTGATGCCGACGGCGACAGCCTCGCCTACCGTATGTCTGTACCAAAGCAAGGCGAAGAAGGTACTTGCGTTAGTCAGAATACGCCTTATAAAGACCCTGCATTGGGGATTGAGTCAAATGCTAAAAACGAACTCCAAAATGCACCTGCAACGCTATCTATCAATGCCATAACTGGTGAGTTGTGCTGGGACGCACCTGCTGCGGTTGGTCAATATAACATTGCTTTTATTATTGAAGAATGGCGAGATGGTATCAAAATCGGTGAAATTGTGCGTGACATGCAAATAATCGTTGTTGAGGGCGGGGCAAACAAAAGACCATTGCTTGAACCTATCAAAGATGTTTGTGTGGAAGCAGGGCAGCTTATGAATCAGACCATTAGAGCCACAGACCCAGATGGCAATAGGGTTTTTATTTCGATTTATGGTGGGGTTTTTAATATTGATGTGGACGGAAAAACCATTGAGCCATCGCTTATCGAAAAACAATATGCGACTTACTCACCACTTGTTTATCAAGCTACACCAGCTACGTCTCAGATGAGATGGCAAACCAACTGCACCCATGTAAGAGACCAATCTTATCAGATAGTAGCAAAAGTCGAAGACCAACCTGCTCGTAACATAGTTTCTTTGGCTTCTTTTGCTACGTTTAATATCAAAGTCGTTGCACCCAAACCCAAAAACCTGACAGTAGTAGATGTGATGACAAACTCTAATCGAGGCTTTAAATTAGACTGGTCGCTTTATGGTTGCCAAACGGCTGGCGCACAGGTTATTGTATTTAGAAAAGAAGGCTGTACCAATACCAAGTTCGACGCCTGTACCGACAACAGTACTAATCCTGCGGCCATAGGCTATACCGAAGTAACAAAACTACCCATTACGGCCACCACTTTTACTGACGACAACAAGGGCTTTGGCTTTCGTAGAGGTGTGTCGTATAGTTATCGTATTCAGGTTACGTTTGCACTGCCGCTGGGTGGAGCGAGTGTAGCCTCAGACGAAGCCTGTTTGGACTTACCAGCCCAAATGCCAGTCATCACAAACGTTACAGTCGATACAACAAGCACGACCAAGGGCGTGATAACCGTCAAATGGAGCAAACCCCAAAACCTCAAAGAAGGCGACTTGCCAGCACCGATTCAGTACCGTTTATTTAGGGCAACAGGACTAAACGGAACGACTTACAGCCAAGTAGGCGTGATTCCGACTGACTTGAAACTGACTACAAAAGATACTATTTTCATTGACCGAAACCTTAATACAGCACAAAATGCCTATCGGTATTATTTAGAATTATATTTTACCGAAAATGGGGCTTTCAAGAAATTTGACCAGACCGAAGCCGCCAGTAGTGTATTTTTGACGACCGCCGTAACCAATCAAGTACAGCTAACTTGGCAGGCCAACGTGCCATGGAACAACACCAACCAAAAGCACCGAGTATATCGAGAAGACCGCCGCCGGCCAAATATTTATAATATCATTGCCGAAGTAGCCGTACAAGGCACAAATACGTTTACTTATACCGATGACGGCAAAGATAAATTTGTGGCCGATGGTGATATTTCGGTAACAATCAAGCCAGATAGTAATTATTGTTATAAAGTCGAAACCGTGGGTCGATACGATAGCCAGCGAATTAGGGCGGGTCTGCTCTTTAATATGTCGCAGCAAGTGTGTGCCACCCCTGTCGATAATACCAAGCCATGCGTGCCAGTACTTAAATTAGATACTTTGGACTGTGCGGCCGTTAGTATCGAAAATTGCCCCGATAAAGCCACCAATAACTTAAACTGGACATACCCAACCAAAGATGCCCAAGGAAATGGGTGCGCTTCGGCTGCTACATATAAAGTATATTATGCCCGCTACCCAGACCAAAAACCTACCTCGATAGCCACCGTAGCGTCGCCCGTTCAGATATTTAAGCATACAGGATTGGCTTCTTATGCTGGTTGCTATTATGTTACGGCAGTCAGTAGGGCAGGGGTAGAGAGTGCGGCCAGCAATGTAGTCTGTACCGACAACTGCCCCGTTTATAAACTACCCAACGTCATAACACCCAACGGCGATGGCAAAAACGATACATTTAGACCTATAAGCTGTACGTTGGCTGTGTCGTCGGTAACTACTACGATAGTAAACAGACTCGGCGTTCAGGTTTTTGAAAGTACCGACCCGCTCATTAACTGGGATGGCAAAACGACTGACGGTAAAGAACTACCATCGGGTACTTATTATTATCAAGCGACAGTAACGTTCCAAAGACTGATAAGAGAAGATAGTTCTGTAAAACTAAAAGGCTGGATTCAGTTACTAAAATAAAAGGTTACTATCCAGTTGTAGTTATGTAGGCATGGGTGTTCTGACCAATAAATTGAATCTTTGGGCTACTTGTTTGCTTGTTAGGCTGGCCTTTGGTGCAGCTCAATAAGCTGGATATTTTTTTGTCGTATTTTTTCGTCCTCAATCAAACCCTTGAAAATGATGTTACGACTACTGATTCTACTGTTAATTTCAATAAAAACTTATGCCCAGCCCAATGTATGGCTTAGTGGCCATTTGATAGATGGTGCCAATGAAGAAGTCGAGGTGAGAATACATGGCGAAAGGCAACGCGACAATAAAGCTACCGCAATTACAAAAGCAGATAAAAAAGGTAATTTTAATTTTGCTTTTAGAATTCAATTTGAGCAACCAATCACAATGACCTACGGCGGTAGTAACTTTTTGATATACCTGCACCCACAGGACAGCCTCAAAATCACGGCCACAAAACGGGTTTTCGACGTATTTATGTTTCCTAAAAATGGGACTCAATTTGGCCGATACTCCGAAACAAGCGTGCCACCCGTTTTTGAAGGTAAGGGTGCAGCACTCAATCAGTTTTTGTATAAAAATGGGCTTCATGGCCGTGATTCGCTCCAAGAAAAACCTATCATAAAGCGTGCTACTACCGAAATGTACTCGACCATAGTGGACGATAATAGTGAATACACGTGGGTGAAATATCAAAAACAATTTGGCCTTGCCGACACCGCTCAGGCTATTTATGTGCAAGCCAGTTTGGCAGGGCAAGCGTATTTTAGAAAACATATATTTGTTGATAACCAGCCAGAAATAGATAACGAATTGGAACAGAGCAAACCTGTGCTTAAAATCATTCCAAACGATGACGCTATTTATTCTGACATTTATCTAAATGCACTGCTAAACTATTTTAAAATCAATTACTTAGCAGCCGACGATAGCACCGCCGAAAAATATGAAAATGTGGTGGCAACTATTCAAAATCTACCCAAAACTCAAGAGTACCTGCTGGCAAATGTAATTATGAGGCGTGTTTTTGTAAATGATACCGATGTTTTTTATGATAAAACATTTACTCGTTTTCAAAAAGACTTTCCGAACTCTGCCTATACACGCCAAATCAAACGAGAAAGTTGGGCGCATAAGTTGTTAGAAAAAGGCGTTCAATTTCCCGAAATAGTTTTTCAGAATATCAACAGCCAAGATACTGACGTTACCAAATTTAGAGGTAAACCTACGGCTATATTGTTTTGGAACACCTGGTGCGATAGTTGTCAAATACGACTGAAAGAGTTTACTAAATTGGCCGAAAGTTGCGAAGATAGCAGTCTGAATTTTGTGGCCATTGCAGCCAATAATCAGTTAGATAGCTGGCAGGCGCATATCAAAAACGTAGCAGTGCCAAATTTAGGACATTACCACATCAAGGGCGAAGACTTAGGTATATTGCGTGGCGCAATGGCAGATATAAACTTTCCAAGCAACGCTCATTTGTTGTTGCTTGACTCGACTGGAAAAATAACTAAACGGATAAATCTCACCAACTCGACGACATCAATCGTTTCGCAGATGGGGACTGAAAAACCAAAAGAATAGATATGTTCGGCCTTTATTACTCAAAAACACGCCACAAAAAACGCATTTAACGTAGCCGCACACACTTCTGGGGCTTCTACCATACCTGCGTGTGCTACGTGTGCCAATATGAGCGCATAGGGTGTTTTGGGCATCGAAAGCTGCAACAACGAAGAGGCGAAGGGTATAAATTTGTCTTCTTGCCCAACAATCATCAACACTGGCACGTCCAAATTTTTCAAGACAGCACTACGGTCTGGGCGTATTCGCATGGCTTGGGTTGCGGTGATGAGAGCTTCTTTGGGCAGTAGCTGGTTGTCAGATAGTTGTTTCTGAATATAGACCTTATTTTTTTTCTTAAAACTATCGGCATACATTTTGGGTAAAAAATCGGCTATAAACTCCGCAGAGCCATGTTTTTCAATAAAATTTACAGTTTTGAGTCTTACTTCTTTTCTGTCATCAGAGTCGGGTAGGGCAGTAGAGTGAAAAAGCCCCAAACCAGATAGATATTCTGGGTATTTTTCGGCAAAAGCCAATGAAATATAACCACCCATAGAATGGCCAATTAGTATAAATCTTTCCAACTTTCGTTGCTCAACTTCGGTTTGTAGCCAGTCGGCATACTCTTCGATTGTTTGGCAGAAAGCTATTCTGGAATAATCAAAAACGACATAATTATAGTCGAACGAAAGCATTGGCAGTATGTTTTGCCAAATATCTGATGTTTCGCCGAAGCCGTGCAATAAGACAACTGTTTTTTTGATATTCATGATGAGCCATTTTTACATTACAAACCTACACCATTTATAGCGGCTTTTTGAATTAAATTATTGATTTTCACTATTGTTTTATCGCCTCCAAACAACTTTTCGTAGTTTAGACGTGTTATGAAACTGGATATTAAAGCAAAAAAGCGTACTTTTGCGGACTGAAAGTAGTCGTTGGTTAATATGTTGTTTGTTACAGGCATAAAATAAATGTTCTTTTGTTACTTAGATTGAAGTACTACGTTGGCTATAACTTTCGACAATAATCCAAATAGACCAAAATTCCAAGGAAAAGGTATCTACTTTTGATAAAAATAAAATTGAATAAACCAATATATCAGTATAAAACAGAAGACCATTTTGAATACTTTGAATTTTATAGCGAAGGGCCAAAAAGGACTATTAAAAAAGTTGTTGAATACCAAAAGACGAGTGATGAATATGTTTATAATCTTGCATTTGGAGACTACAATGAGGGCGCAAAAAAAATAGACGATTTATCAGTTACAAACAATGGAGATAGCTTGAAAGTATTAGCAACAGTAGCCTCCACAGTTTATGATTTTACCGACAAACATCCCAAAGCGATGATTATTGCGACAGGAAGCACGTCAGTCAGGAC
>JAYVJH010000456.1:0-5052 GCA_043769455.1 Runella sp.
CACCAGATAGTATAGATAAGACGCATCGAAAATAGTTTTGAAAGCTGCAATTTAGCATATTTGCGTTATTTTGTAATACTACAATACACTAAATGCACAAATGAAAAAGTGCGTAAATGAAAAAAAAATGCGTTTACAATAATTATAATACTGATAATCAACAAATTAACATAAACTAATGAAAAAAATCATTTTCCACCATGCTGGCAAGCCTGCCGATATTCTCAAATTGGAACAAGCCGAAATACCCCAATACGGCCCAGATGACGTGTTAATCAAAGTCATTGCCAGCCCTATCAATCCCTCAGATATGATGTTTGTGCAAAATCTTTATGGTATCCGTCCGCAGTTTCCGTCGCCTGCTGGCTTTGAGGGCGTGGGTACAGTTGTCGAAAAAGGCGAAAACGTCAAAATTGCAGTTGGTACAAGAGTAAGTTTTACAGGTATAGGTGCTTGGGCCGAATATACAGTTACCAACCATCGCACGCTGATGCCTGTGCCAGATGCAATGCCCGACGACGTGGCTGCACAGTTGTTTGTCAATCCGTTTACGGCCGTATCAATGGTCGAAGACTCGGGAGTGAAAGAAGGTGAGTGGCTCATGGTTACGGCTTGTGGCTCGGCTCTGGGCAAAATGGTGATTCAGCTATGTAAAATGCGGGGTATCAAAACTATTGGTACTGTACGCAGAGACGACATCAACGACGAAATCAGAGACATGGGCGTAACCGAAATAGTGAATACAAGCCAACCAAACTGGTCTAAACAAGTACAAAAACTGACAGACTATAAAGGCGTAAAAGCAGTTTTGGAATGTGTAGGCGGTGCAACTACCGAAGAAGCCATAAACTGTATGAGCCGAGGTGGACTAATGTTGATATACGGGCTTATGAGCCTTGACAACCCTGCACTTAATATCGGCACAATGATTTTTAAAGAACTGACTATCAAGGGATTTTGGCTAACAGAATGGATGAAAAATGCCACTGCCGAAATGCGTAGTAAACTGGCAATAGAGGTGATTGGACTCTTGGCATCTGGTAAAATACAGCTACCTATCGAAGCCAACTATGGCCTTGACGACATAGCCGCCGCCGTTACTCACGCCGATACCCCTGGCCGCTTCGGAAAGATTTTAATTAAACCGTAAGCGGATACGAGATTTTAGATGTGAGATTCGAGTATTTATAATTTATTGATAATAAAATACTTGTCTATCAAAATACCGTATTAGTTTTGAATAAGTACTTAATCTGAATCTAAGGGTTTGTTTTGCAATAAAACAAACCCTTAGATTTTTCAAAATCATGACTAAAAAACATATCGGTTATTTACTCTTTTCGCTGGCTTGTTGTATGTGGGTTTTGCCAATGTTTATTGGTTTTATCGACTTGCCTACCAGCCAAAAAGCACTGTTTCTGACTGTGATAGTGGTACTTGGCGAAGTGTTTTTTGTACTATCAATCTTGTTTTTGGGAAAAGAATTTGTGCAGACCATCAAAAGGCACTTAGCTGTTCGTTGGCGGTGGTTTAGTAGAAAATACCACAAAAATCATTGATAAGAAAATAGTAGTACCCTATTTTTTTTATTTGTGTTTTTACAGCAAAGTAGCTTTTAACATCGTTCCGAAACCTATGAATGTTTCTTTTTGGATAGCCCGCCGGTATTTTAGTTCTCGCAAAAAAACGAGTTTTGTTAGCCTTATTTCCAATATTTCGATGTTGGGCGTAGGCGTTGGTACGATGGCTTTGGTGGTGGTGTTGTCGGTATTTAATGGCCTCGAAGACATGAATCGGCAGATTTTTAAAAGTGCCGATGCCGACATCAAAATCAGTCTAAATGAAGGCAAACGCTTTGAACTAAGCACCTCGAAGTTGCAAGCCATTAAGAATACGCAAGGTGTAAAGATTGTAACAGAAGTAATTGAAGAAAACGTCCTTGCTCGTTATGGCGACCAGCAAACAGTGGTGCGCCTCAAAGGTGTGGACAGCAGTTTTTTAGATAGACATCAACTTGATGGTGCAATGATTGAAGGAAAGTTAAGACTATTTGCCGACAATGAGGCAAAAGCTATAATTGGGGCATTGGTGCAATATCGGCTTAGGCTCACACCCGAAGACGTACTCACGCCGCTCGAACTCTGGTATCCTCGCAAAGCCAAAACGCTGAACCTTAACTCACCAGCGGCTTTTAACCAGCAGTATGTCAGGGTTTCTGGGGTTTATTCGCTCGAAGACCGCTTAGACGACTTTGTGATAGTACCGCTCAATTTTGCATCTCAGCTTTTGGAATACGACAAACAACGCACCGCTCTCGAAATTCAGATTGACCCCCAAAGTAATGTCAGCAACATAAAAGAAGCACTACAAACGCAGGTAGGGAGAGCCTTTAAAGTCCAAACCCGAGACGAGCAAAACGCCAATCTGCTTAGAGCCATTCAGATAGAAAAATTATTTGTAACGATTGCTCTGGGATTGATTATGTTAGTGGCGGCTATCAACATATTTTTCTCGCTCACGATGTTGGTTTTGGACAAACAAGACGATGTAAAAATGCTATTGGCCATGGGCGGCACTCGGCAATTGGTCAAACGTATTTTTTTGTTTGAGGGGGCTATCGTAGCCTTTACTGGCGCAAGTGTTGGGTTAGTACTTGGTATACTATTGTGCTGGTTACAAAGTCATTATGGTTTTGTAACGATGCAACTAAATAGTGCTATTTCCAACGCCTACCCCGTCCAGATGCAATGGCATGACTTTGTAGTTACTGGCCTGATAGTTGTCTCAATAACGATAACCGTTTCATACATTCCAGCATCAAGAGCCGCCCAAACGCCTGAAACCCGTTAGGATTTCGAGAGCCGTATTTTGAGGAGTAAAAGTAGAAACTATCTGTCGGGAAACCTCCCCCATCGGTATTATTTGTTCTGGGTTTTGAATAAAAAAACTCAGTTTCTCGGTCAATTCTTGTTTATTGTAAGGATCAAAAACAAAGCCATTCTCTCCATTTTTCACTAAATCTTCAACGCAACCGCAACAGTCCGACACTATCACTGGCAAGCCACAAACCATGGCCTCATTGACTACCAAACCCCATGCTTCAGACGTACTGGGCAGTACAAAAACGTCGGCCAAAGTCATCATTTCAGATACCTCATGCCAATTTACACCTTTCAAAAAAGTAACGTTTTGTATGTTTTTGATTTTGACAAACTGCTCTAAATCAGGCTTCTGGTCACCTTCACCCAATAAAATCACACCCCAATTTGGCAACTGAACCGCAGAAAAACAGTCGAGTAGTCGTAGTAAATTTTTTAACTCAATGAGCCGGCCAACGTACATAAAGTTATATTGAGGCAAGCCTAAACTTTCTTTTTGTTGTTGTCTATTTACTAATACTTTTTCATATTTATTCCGAAGCAAATCGTTATCAACAACGGCCGCCTTGGTAGTCAGAATGGCAGCGGCTGGCACGCCTAATTCTAAAAAATAATCGGTGGACGACTTGCCGAAGCAAATAAAACCATCTGCCATTTTCAGTAGCCTTTTTTTGATTGTTTCTTTGACAAACTGCCTTGGGTTGTGTCGGGCGTTCGACTCATTTGAAATCACGACTTTTATACCACGTAGTTTTGCCCAAAACAACAACAGAATTTGCGCTGGATCGTAGTAGCCAGTAATGTTGAGCAGGTCTGGTTTTTGATTATTAAAAACTCGAAAGAGTGCTTTTGTTTTTGGCCAAAGTCTGACATTTTCGAGCGAATCGTCAAAAAGTAAAGTATAGTTGTATTGGTATTGGTCAGACTCGGCATTACCTAAATTGGTACGACTTTTTTCAGAAACAGCGATTTGAGCAACATGAATTTGTATGTCAAAGTCGGTCGAATATTTATGTAGTTCGCTGAATAGCAACGATTTATAATGCGCCCAAAGTATATTATGTATTATTAAAACTCGCATATATTGCTGTCAATACGCCGCAGTCAAATTCAACGCTTCTACATTTTTGATTTCGGGTACGGCACGCAAAATAGACTCTTTGATGCCTGCCTTGAAGGTCATGGTGGACATAGGGCATGAGCCACACGCACCTGTGAGTTCGAGCCAAGCGGTCATGTCATCTGTAATGTCTTTTAAAATCACGTTACCGCCATCGGCTTCCAAGTAAGGGCGAATACTATTTAGGGCTTCTTCGACACGGTTTATAAGTTGTTCTTTTTCCATATTGAGTACAATTACTAAATTATCAAATGACTGAATGTATAAATATTGTTGTTGCTAAATCTTAATCTCTACTATCTTAGTTTGCCCAACTAAGGCATTTCTGATAGCTACTTGCTGCGCCAAGGTTTCGGCAGCAAGGCGAAACGCATTTTTTGTTACTTCATCTTCGCCCAAAAACGCAGGGCGGCCTTCGTCTCCACCTTCACGGATAGACTGTACCAGCGGAATTTGTCCTAAAAACGGTACTTCAAATTTTTCAGCTAAATTTTTACCCCCATCTTTGCCGAACAAATAATATTTATTATCGGGTAGTTCGGCAGGAGTAAAGTAGGCCATGTTTTCGATTACACCCAGTATAGGTACATTTACTTGTGGCTGTTTGAACATTGCCAAACCCTTTGTAGCATCGGCAAGAGCTACTTTTTGGGGTGTTGTTACTATTATCGCCCCTGTTACTGGTACAGTTTGTACCAATGTGAGGTGTATGTCGCCTGTGCCTGGGGGTAGGTCAATGAGCAAATAGTCCAATTCGCCCCATTCTACATCTCCAAAAAACTGCCGCAGGGCTTGGCTGGCCATTGGCCCGCGCCAAACGACTGCACTATCGGGTGCGGCCAAAAAGCCCATCGAAATCAGTTTGATACCCCATTGCTGGACTGGCAACATAATATTTTTACCGTCTCGCTGGCTAATGCGTGGTTGCAACTCTTCGGCACCAAACATAACAGGAATAGACGGCCCTGAAATATCTGCATCAATGATTCCAACTTTGGCACCCAATCGACTTAGTGCCACTGCCAAGTTGGCGGTAACAGTAGATTTTCCAAC
>JAYVJH010000457.1:0-18327 GCA_043769455.1 Runella sp.
GTTGGAAAAACAAAGGCTATCAACGTACAGAAAGAAGGCAAGGCAGAGAATATCATTGAAAAAAACACGCAGACAGTTCTAAAACAAGAATACCGAACACCCATGGCTACCCATGCCCCAATGGAGGTTTTTGGGGCGATTGCCGATGTGCAGAAAGATAAAATTACGGTCATAATTGGTACACAAACACCTGTGTTTATCAGAGACCAAGTAGCCAAAGATTTGGGAGTCAATAAAGACCAAGTTGATGTGCAAGTGCCGTATTTGGGAGGAGGATTTGGCCGAAAGACACAACGAAATTATGCCACCAAAGCAGCCTTACTTTCACGAATGGTAGGTAAGCCCGTCAAACTGATTCCGACACGAGAGCAAGAGTTTCAAAATTCGCTTTATCGGCCCAACACACACCATGTGTTACAGGCTAAGATAGCAACCGATGGCACAATCGAGGCCATGACCCACGACCAAGCTACACCAGATATGCTACTGAGGCAGTTGGGAGGCAAAATCGGTATGACGCTTTTGGGAGCAGATGCCATCTCGGCAGGGCATGGAGCGAGTATTTTGTACAATATTCAGAACAAATCTGTCAATCTATGGAATACCGATGTACCCTATCCTGCTGGTATTTGGCGCACGGTGGGTGTATATCCCAACACTTTTGCCATTGAGAGTTTTATGGACGAAGTGGCGGCTCAAACAAAGAAAGACCCATTTGCACTGCGATTGGAACTACTCAGAGGTGGCAGCGAGCTATCGGGGCGCATGGCCAAAGCACTGACGGTGTTACAAGAAAAAAGCAACTGGAATACCCCCAAACCAGACGGTATAGGCCGTGGCATGGCAATATGTAGCGACCGCAAAACGGTAGCTGCCGCTGCCGTAGAGGTAGCCATAATTGATGGACAAATCAAAGTCAAAAAAATAACCAATGTACTCGACGTAGGTTTTGCTATCAATCCAGAAGGTATCAGAGCGCAAGTAGAAGGCTGTGTGATGATGGGTATTGGCGCAGGTTTGTATGAAGAAATACAAATAAAAGACGGACAGACTACCGCCACCAACTACCACCAGTACCCTATGGCAACTTTGAGCGACACACCCGAGATTTTGACCATTATCTTAGAAAATGCCCCCGCACCTTATGGCGTAGGCGAGCCACCGATTGCGCCCATTGCACCAGCTATCGCCAACGCTATTTTTGATTTGACTGGCAAAAGGCTTAGAAATCTGCCTTTGCAGCAAGCATTAGATAGTTATGTAGTGTAAAACTAAAAACTATTGCCGCCGTTGTTCTTGCCAAAATTTACCATGGTCAATCGTCAAATCGGGGCTTTTGGATAGTTGTTGGCGATAGGCATTGAGTTGTTTGAAAAAGAAAAATTGGGGATATTGTTTTTCTAAATCGTCAAAACTAATCAAATCATAAAGATTTACCCATTGCTCTTCAACCATTATTTCCATCACAGGGTTGGGCATATAAATGCCCTGTTGGAGGCGTACAAAGAGTTTTTTGTTGTATTTATCGTCTCGGTTTACTTCATTTTTAGACAGCATACTACTGATGTACGACCGTTGGCGGCGGTATTCTTCTATCAGGTTGCGAGTCAGTGGTGCATAAAAATTGAGGTAATTGGCCGTGCTGTAGCCAATCGCAACACCTCGCCAGCTTTCGTTAGTCAGTCCATCGCTGAGGTTGTTTCTAAATGTAGCAATCATAAAATGGAGCATCAAAAACTCCGCTTGGTGGCTGTCTAACTTAACAAAACGATTTTGGATTTTGAGTTTTAGGCTTTGAGTTTTGAGTTTTGGGTAAAATTTATTCAAAAACAACGACTTTGCATCTTTTTCAGTACGACTTTTCCAGATAGCCAATTGTAGTGCATTACGGCCAAAATTGTCGGTTAAGTCAGTTTTTGCGCCATTTTCTAACAAAAAATCGACTATTTTTTCTGCCCCATGCGACACCGCCATCATAAAAGGCGTGAGGTTTATTTCGTTTCTAAAATCAATACCATATTTCTGAATCTTAGGTTGCAGTTGTTTGGTATCATCTCGGTAATATTCTTGGTAGTTACGTTTCAATATACCCGACCCGTCTTGTTTCCAGCGGTCGGCTGGACGGTATTTGAGTGTAGAAAGTTGGTCTAAGAAAGCGGCTTCACCATAAAATAGCGCATAGTCAAACAATAAATCTTTGGCTTTTTTATTAAACTGCACAGGGTCGGTGGCTTGGGCTATTACCTCAGTCATCTTTTGTTTGGTCATCACCGTCCAAGGCACATTTTGTATGTGCAGTACTTGCTGACGAATGGCCTCCGCTTGTTCTTGTTTGCCTTGTAGTTCGAGGCGGTGGGCTTCTCTCTGCCACTCTTCAAGGTTTGAACTTTGCTCTTTGAGACCTACCTGCTGGCTAAAATTAGTAAGGTTGAGAAGTGTTAGTAAATCATGCTTTTTATTGGTCTCGACTACATACAAGTTCTTGACGGCACGAGTCATGGCCACATACAACGAATTGACGTAAAACTTAAACTCGTCCAACGACTTATCGGCTTTGTCTTTATTGCGGCCATACTTTATGTCGCCTTCCAAGTCGGCAGGGCTAATGCCCACAGTTAGTTCTCTAAATTCTTTTTCATAACCCGAAATGATATTGTACAAAATCACGTTTTCATACTCTAATCCTTTGGCTTCTTGTACCGAAAACAACAGGGGCGTATTGAAGCACTTTTGTGCTTCGGCTTTTTCTTCGTTACGCATCACCAATACCGCAAACTTGGTCGACTTGCGGGTACGTTGGTTGAGGTCTTGTTTTATTTTGGGTGTATTTTCATAAAATACTACCTCGCCTTGGTGCGTAGAATTGGGCTTGACGAGATAGGTGCTTTCTTTGTCTATCGACCCAAAACGTACATTTTTTATCATCAAAAGCTGATTTGCTATTTGCGTTACCTCGGGTGTGTTGCGGTAGTTGGTGGCCAAAACCCTGATGATATTGCCTTTGAGATTTTCTTTATAAAACAACGATTTGACCTGCGACCACGAGAAAAAATTGGGGTGGACTATCTGATTAGAGTCGCCACAAAGTACAAAATTAGTAGGTTTGATGAGTGATTTTAAGATGGCGTACAGTTGCACATTTGTAATATCTTGCACTTCGTCAATGACCACAAAATCGTAAATAGGACTGATACGATTGAGGTAGTTGTAGGCCAATAAATTACTGTCATAATAGTCACCTTCGTCCAAAAAAGTAATATATTTCTGAAACAAATCGTACAACTGCTCACGCTCAGAAGCCGAAAAAATAGACTGTTTGACACCCAAGGAAAGGTATTCGTCCTTAGTCAAATAGGGTTTGTCGATGACCGAACCTGTCAATACGCCCTTAAACTCTTCAAAAACACGGTAGCTATCTTTGATTTTGTAGGCTTGTCGGTGTCGCCAAATCCATTGCTCAAAAGCCCTAAAATCTATTTCTTTGCCTTTCGGAACTTCGATGGTACTGAGGTATTCGCCAAAAGACAAAAAATCTACTTCTTGCTTTACATTGTCATAGTTGAACGAATAATACAAACTACGGGCGTTTTCGGTTAGGTAGTTCGAGAGCGTTGTGTATAGTACTCGCCCGTTGAGGGTTTTCATTTTTTCGAGCGTGAGGGCAGTTTTGCCGCTACCTGCCGAGCCGATGATAATGAGCGGTGTGGGGAGGTTTAAGACCTCAGACTGCGTGTCGTCAAACGACAAAATTTTGTCTAAAACATGAAACGACCGCTGGCTTGGGTTTACAAACGAAACAGTGTCAAGGTCGGTTGGTTGTAGGGCTTTTTCGGTAGCGATGGGCGTTAGTTTCGACTCGTCTATGACAGCCCCGTTCAAAAATTTTGACGAGTCATAGTCGTGGTTATGAATGACCTCTATGATGAATAAGTATTTTTGCCCCGAAAATACCCCAATTTTGAACAACAGACGGTTAGTTTCGTCCAATTTGGCTCGGTAATAGCCTGCGTTAGGCATTTTTTTGACATCAGCCGACTTGAAGTCACCATTTTGCAAGTAGCCTACTGTCTTGTCAAACTGCTTTTTGAGTTTGCCTATTTCTAAGTCGTTGTAGTATAATATATTCATCAATAGTTTTCTTTTGTTCGGGTTTCTATTCCAATGCTACGAAAAATTTTATAGAAAAATAAATATAGTTCTACACGGTTAAGTTTCCGCCTTTTGGTAAACTGATGCAGCCCCAAACGCTTCGTGATTTCGGACACATCAACAGGATTAAAAGCCATTGTAGTACCAGCCGTCATACTCATATCGCCAAAAGTTAATATTCTGGTAAATATCAATATACCAGTCTGTTGTGTCTGGCTCGATAGAGCCACATCAGTAATGGTATATATTTTACCGTCGTTCAATATATCTTTCAAGTCGGCAGTGTGGTTTGCTTTATTTGTACCGATTATTTCAAAGAACGAAATATGGTTTTCGAGCAAATCGGCTAAATATTGGTCTTCTTTGGCAGATAGTTCGGGGCCATAATCATAAAAATACTGAATAGCCGTTTGTGTGCCAATTTTGACCTCAAAAATCGAAAAATCCATGATGTAACCCATGTCGTTTTCATCTTCCATCACAATCGTTTTGTCATGCAAGAGCCCCAAAGCTTTGGCGGCTTGTTCAATTATTTTTTGGGGAGTTAGAAAGCCAGCTATTTTTTGATGCAATTTGCCTGTATCTTCCCGCAACTGTTTGTATTTTTTTAGCGTATCGTCTTGCTGTTTATTGGGTTTTAGCCAGTTCATGTAAGATAGTTTTTTGTATTCAATTTTATTTATTGGTCAAGCTACAATCTAAAATCCACTGCAAAACGGCCAGCACACGGTGTGGCTCTGTGAAGGTCAGCGGCACGTAGTTGGGGTCTATGTAGAGATTTTTATCTTTTAACTTCAAGAACGCCCACGAAAAAGCATTGGTAACACAGCCATAAATAGTCTTATTGTCTTTACCAGCGAGTTTGTTAAATAGTTGTGCGGCATACATTTCGGCCCCACATTGGCCAAAACCGTCTTCGATTTCCCCTTTTTTGGCTTCGACCAAACAAATAATAGGCGCTTCGATGGTGTATTTATGCGGCTCTGCTGAGATGATGTAATCGCAAAAGCCGTTTAAGCCTTGCTTGGCATCAACGTTAAACTCATAGCCCGAAAAGTAGCTTAAAATCTCGGCATTGCTGTCTTTAAAGTATTTTATAACAGGGCTGATGACCAATTCAGACTTTGCTTTTTCTGTACCTAACGCTTCTTTTGAAGCTAACGAGAGCGTTTTTATTAGAAAATCATCAACTTCAACAGTAGGCAGATATTTGGCAATAAATGCATTATTGAAATTTTGAATTTCAAATTTATCTTCCAAATCTTTGAGTTTGAATCTATTATAGGCCATTGATTGTTGTTTTTAGAACAAAGTTAATAGTTTTTTCAAAAGTAACACATCAACGCCGCTGCCAACTCTGAATGTACGGCTTTTCTTCAAAATAATCAGCAAACATTGAAAATAACGCATCACCAAAACCCCAACCAATGTTTTGAGTGTCTTTTGCGATTTGTCTTGCTCGTTCTTTGATATGCACCAATGATGCCGTTTTTTGGGCAAGTTTGAGGGCATCTTCAAAAACATTTTCGGCAGAGGTATAAAACTGCTCATCAATGTCGCCGTAGGCATTGGTAAACTTGACAGACTGCTCTACTCTAAATATCATCAAATCGACGACATCGTACTCAAATGCTGCAATTTTCTTAAAGTCTGAAATCAACTTTCGTACCTCCGATGCCTTGGGGCTACCGTAGCCACGTTTCGGAAAATACTGTTTTTCGATTTTGGCTTTGTATTCGTTCAAAACGCTACTGCTGTCCGTTCCCAAGTCCATTTCGTAGAAGTCTTTTACTGCTTTTATTTTTTCATAAAGCCGCATTACTTCATTCACTAACTCCTCTTTTGGGAGGGTATCTAAGTGCTTTTTGAGAGCGTTTTTGGTAATTTTTGACATGGGGTTACTGTTTCATTTTTTCCAATAAGCCGAACAACTGCCTCTTTTCTTCTCGCAGTTGTACTATTTCTTCTTTCAAAAAACTGATAGTATTCTCATACATTTCGACTGGGGTTTGATACAATTTCCTTGCTTGCGCCTGTCCTACGCCAACTTCATTATTCCAAATATTAAAAACAGGTTGCTCGTTTACTAATTCCCAAAACGGTACTTCCAAAATTTCTGCTATTTCTTTTACTCGCTCGATGGTTAGTTTTACTTGTCCTGTTTCTAAACGTGAATAGGTATTTTGAGAAATATTGAGTTTATCGGCCATATAATCTTGGGTATAGTTACGCAATTCACGGAGGTTTTTGATACGGCTTTTAGGGGCAAACGGAATTTTATCCATATTTTCTATAAATTATCTATTCGGAGTTTAAATCAGTGTTTTTTTGGATATTGTTTTTGATAAAAGTGTCGGACTTCTGTAAAAGAAATTTTTATATTACTTTTTATGAACAAACGCATCATTCCATTTTTTATTTTATTTGCCTGTTTTGTATCTAACAAACTACTGGCGCAAATAACAAAAGATTCGGTACAATCCGAAAAAATAGCTACTCGAAAAGCAAAAAAAATACCCGCACTTAAAATGTCAATTAGTCCGTCTGTTGTTGAATTGCTGGGACATGAAACTGCTAAATTTTTGGCCAATGCCAACCAAGTTGAACTTTATACAATTGACTTCAACCGTGATTCGGTGGCTAATGTACTAAGTAATACCCATATTCTGGGGTATAAAGTTTTGTCTAAGGCCGACAAACTGCCCAACGCTACCCTATCTAAACTTAGCCATACGATACTGAACCCTGCATCGTATCTATGGGACGATTTTAACAAAAGTTGTGTCTTTACACCATATATAGCGGCAGTATTTGGCGACTCAAAAAGCAAAGACAAGATGGTTGCACTATTCTGTTTTAGTTGTGACGAGTGGGAGTTTCATTTCAAAAACAAAGTAATCAAAGAAGACTCAGATTTGGCTCGCCGCCAACTATTGTACCAGTTCAAGGCAACCTTCAAAGACAACAAAACTATTCAATCATTAAACTAAAAAAACAGTCAAATATATGAAAAAATATTCGATAACACTTATAGCCATTTTTGCTTTTTGTTTACAAGCACTGGCACAGCAGCCAACGATTCATGCGATATTGACCATAGACCGTGACGACAAAAGCATTGGCTGCGAAATAGACGAAGCCAGTATCAAACGAATGCTCGACCAAGCAGGAATAGAGACCGCTATGCCCGTCAGATATTATATAACCGACCGTAGTATCAGCGACATCAGAGCCAAAATCAGTAGTTTGTCTGTTGGCAAAGACGATGCTGTTTTTTATTATTACAGTGGTCATGGCTACCGCTACCAAAATCAAAGCAGCAAGTACCCCTATTTGGCTCTCAAAGATGCCTCCTTACGTGAGGTTGGAGTAACAAGAGACGAGTACAGCCCCAAAGATAGCAAAGTGGGTGAAAAAAACAAAAATGTACAAATACCGTCAAGGGCTAATGCACTGGGTTTGGAAGAAATCAGTACGCTCATCAGAGCCAAAAATGCCCGTGTCGTTATGACAATCGGCGACTTGTGCAATTCTACTATTCCTGCACCAGAACCACAACCCATAGCGGCAAGTATCTTGCTTCTTAATAACTATGAGCGCCTTTTTAAGAAATCAAGGGGTTATTTTGTTGTATGTAGTAGCAAGCCTGGCCAACCCTCGCTGGGTAGCGGAACGATTGGCGGTTTGTTTACAAATTCGTTTTTAGAAGCATACAGCGAATCTGTAAAAGCCTCGACAAAAGCCGACTGGAGGACGATTTTTAGCAAATCGTTTGATATTACACGTGCCAAAACGTCTGGCCGTACCGACCCACAAACCCCCGTAGTAGATGAAATCAACATCACGTATATCGATTAGCCTATTGGTCTTACATTGCTGGACATACAGCATTAGTTGGGCTACGAATAAGATTCATTTTATTGCGTTATTCAATACAATAGAAACGTCAATCGCACCATCTGCCGAAAAAGTATATAGTGCTTCTGAGCAGGAATTTGGGAGCATAGCCAACATGATTGGCTATGAGTTTGTACCATATAAAATAAAAGGGGCAGACTTCGAAGGTCGTGCCACAATTGAGCAAGTATTACAAAACTTAAAAACCGCCCCACAAGACATTATCATATTGCACGCCTTTGGACACGGTTTTAGATATACTGGCCAGCAATCTACGTTTCCAGTAATTCAGCTTTCGGCCGCACGAACGAGTCGAGTAAGTATCGAAACAGAAGAATTGTATAGAATGATACAAAACAAACCTGCCAGATTCAAATTGATGTTGATAGAGGCCTGTAACAATCTCGAAGCACCACAAGAACAAGGAAAAATAGAGCTAATGGCCATGATTGCAATGAACGACAAGGGCATGAAAATGGCAAATATTGAACGATATAAAGACTTGTTTTTGAGAGTAAAAGGTAGCCTTATCATTGCATCGGCCAAGAAAGGCCAAGAAGCACAAGTACCACCCCCAATTGTTTCGGCAATTACACGGTTTTTTAGGCATTTTCAAACGTCGATGCAAATGCTGCTGCTATCAGACAATAAAAAAGCAAAATGGCAAACGCTGGTAGATGACGTAAACAACTATATGCAGATTGAAAAAAGAATGACAAAAGAACATATAAAAGTAACCATAGAACAAGAGTCCGTTTGCGAGTTTCGAGATTTTGTTGAAGACATAGACCTGCCAACAAGCCAAACACCTGCGCCTCAAGTAGCATATAATTTCGATACTCCAACCGAAAATTATTTGAAATACATGAAAAACGGCAACAATTTGTATAATCAAAAACTGTACGAACAAGCCCAAAATGCCTACCAGAATGCACTTAATAGTAAGCCTTACGACTATCGAGCCAAGCAAGGAGTCTATTTGTGTAAAGCAATGCTGGGACAAATAGATTTCAAAGAACTTGATTCACAACAACTGTGTCAGTTATTAGATGTCTTATCTCAATCTACCGATTTTCAAGGCAAACAGTTTGCATTTGCTCAATATTTATATGGCGTAGTGTCTATAAAAGGGAAAGGCGATTGTAGAAAAGATTGGCAAAAAGCCGAAAAATGGTTGCGAATTTCTTACAATAACGGCGTTGAAAGTGCTTGCCACGTGTGGGAGCGTGTCATTCGGTCGAGAACACCCACCTGTGGAAACTGGTAACAAATCGTCAAATCAATTTTAAAAAAAACAACACACACACACAATGAAAAAAACACTATTTATTCTGCTCTCTCTTTGGGGTAATTCTACTTTTGGGCAAATTTGCTTTCCTGTGATTTCTCAAGTGAATGATATTTATAAGCACAGGTCAAATATCTTGCCAGGTGCCGTTTTTCCGATACCAATTCAGTTGTGGGAAAAAGAAATCAATAGTGAAGTAACACGTGTAGCTGGAATAGTAATCATACCAAATCTAATATCAAATAATTTATATGCTTTTAAAAACAATGAGTTAACCATAACAGAAGCCAATAATCAATTACAGCTAGGCGCTGATAAAACAGGAAAATATACAAAATCTAATCTTGTTACAATAAATAGTGGCCTCTCTCTGGGCTTATATTTTGGTTCTAAAATTGAAAAGTATGGTGGTGGCATGAACGGCGGAGCTGCTTACTACCTCAATATGCCAAGACAGGGTATCTTCATATATGGTGGTTACAGTCACGTATGGGAGGCACAAACCGAAATGGGTTATCCTGACGGAAAATTTTTATGGATTTTTAATAAGACCAAATATGACGTATCCTCCATTAAAGATTTTGTTGTTCGAGATGAGTTTCATGTGGGTATTGAATTTGGGTTTAAAATACTTTGGATAAGAGGTATTTATTCCCCTACAATGTTCACTGATGATGCTAAAATACCAATGTTAGATAAAACCCGTCTAAGTGTTGGCGTAAATCTCTTGAACTTTCTATGAAATATTTATTTTTTATTATTTTACTAACTGTAAATCAAGTATTTGCCCAAAAAACTACCCTATCACTACTACCTCGCCTCGGCCATGATTTTATAGTTGGGACGGGTAATGTCGATTTTTTAAAAGGCGGACGGTATGTTTTTGAGAAAACAGGACAGGCTAATTTATCAACCCCAAGTAACTGGTACGCTGGGCTTGGTGTCGAAACATACAACGCCAGTAGTCCGATTCGGCTCAATTTTGATGCCTTATTCATTGACCGAAGTATAGACCAGAAATTACCAACGGCAACCAACACGTACACCGCTCGGGCATTGAAAGGCAAAGCAAGTATAAAGTATGTATTTGGCGATTTTGAAACACAAAATCACTTTTATGTAGCAGTCGGTGGGGCGTACACAGCTAATTTAAGCGAGAAGCTCTATGAAAATGGAATTGCCAAACAAAGTGTAATAACAAATACATCGGGCGGAGCATCTCTCATTACAGGTATCGGCTACGAATGGGAGCCTTCGAGTTCGTCAGTCAGTACGTCTGATGCAGTCGTAGGTATTGGCATATATTACAACCGTGACTTGTTTTCTTTTATCAATTCAAGTCCAGATATAAAGCTATCATATATCAATGTAAGTCTCAATTTGAAAGGTGTGCTAAGTTTGTTTGCGGAAAATCCAAACAACTAAATTTCTACCCCTGCCAAATTTTCAACTCACTATGCGCCGCTATGAGGTCAAAATCACTGTCGTTGTGGCATAAGTCTATATCAAAATGTAGTGCATAAACGGCTATGAGGCAGTCGTTTGGCTTACGAATGGTTATACCTTTTTTGCGAAGACTACGGTATAATGTGGCTGCATCTATGGCTGCTTGGATTAAATCAATTTCCAAATATTGGATATTTGTCAGAATATCTCGATAAATGTCAAATAGATTGTCATTTTTTGCACCTTGCAAAACTTCTTGAATAATCGTAGCATTGGTTGCTACTTTATTGGGATATTGTTGAAGTTGTTGGCTCAAAAATACGCTTTTGGTATTTTCTGAACGGTTGAAATGGTCAATCCAAATCGATGTATCAAACAGTATCATCTTTCGATAGTTCTCATTTCAGCTAAATTACCTTCCCAAGAGTCTGGGCCTCTCAATTCGTCTAATTTTTTGAGGGCAGTCCTATAAATCCATTCTTTTAGTGCCTGATTTACGGCTTCTTTCTTGGTTTTTACACCACTCATTTCCATGGCTTTGGCTAATAGCTTGTCGTCAATGTCAATATTTGTTCTCATTGTTTTGTTTTTTACACACAAAAATAACGATTCTATACACATATTTCAAAGTTCTATTACTTTTGTTTACCTCAACGCTCATAAACAACCGATATTAAAGCCCCTACTTGTATTTAGTTTTTTAATTACCTACTCCTCAAACGCCCAGTCTATGCTGTGTTTCATGTCTCTGATGACCAATCCTTGTGCTTTGAAATAAGTCCGTATCTCGTCAATTTTGTCGTAAGCCTGCACTGTTTTATATTCTCGGTACAGGTTCAACATTCCTTTGAGTACGTCATCGCCTTCCGTTTTTTCTTGTTTTAGACCTAATATTTGTTCAAAAAACAAAACGTATTTTTCTTTGAGCAGCCCAAACGTTTCTTCTCCCAGTTCGGCGGTTTTTAGCTGATTGAGATAAAGCATATTGACATATTTGAGCAACCCAAAAAGCTGTGCAATGGCAACGGCTGTGTTGAAGTCGTCGTTCATGGCTTCATAAAAAGCGGTGATGGTTTTTTCTATGTCACTTATTTTTTTTTCGTCCACTTTGGCCCCAGGTGTCGAAACCACCAGACCTGCTTCATGTGTTTGCAGTGTGATTTCGGCAGGAATATACACCATTTCTTTGATGGCTTTTAGGCCATTTAGTAGTCGTTTAAACCCTTTTTGAGAACCTTTGAGTGCATCGTTCGAGAAGTCGAGTGTACTGCGATATTGACTCTGTAACATAAAAAATCGGACGGTCATCGGGCTATATGCTTGGTCGAGAAGTGGGTGGCTTCCGCTAAATAACTCAGACGGCAAGAACGAATTACCCAACGATTTTGACATTTTTTGACCATTGACAGTTAGCATATTTGAGTGCATCCAATAGCGTGCGGGGGCTATACCATTGAGGCCAGTACCCTGTGCAATCTCACATTCATGATGCGGAAACTTCAAGTCCATGCCGCCACCATGAATGTCAAACTGGCTACCTAAGTATTTGGTACTCATACAGGTACACTCCAAGTGCCACCCTGGAAAACCCAGCCCCCAAGGCGAGTTCCATTGCATGAGGTGTTCGGGTGCGGCTTTTTTCCAAATAGCAAAGTCTAACGGATTTCGTTTTTCGGACGTACCTTCCAGTTCTCGGGTTTCGGTCAATAGCTCATCAATAACTCTGCCAGAGAGTTTGCCATATTCGTTACCATTGAGGTTATATTGGGCAATATCAAAATATATAGAGCCGTTGGCTTCGTAGGCCAGCCCTTTGTTTATGAGCGACTGTGTGGCTTCGATTTGTTCTATCAAGTGGCCTGTTGCAGTAGGCTCGATACTGGGCGGAATCATATTGAACTGAGCCAATACATCATGGAAATCGTTGGTATAGCGTTGTACAATTTCCATTGGTTCGAGCTGTTCGAGTTTGGCCATTTTACCAATTTTATCTTCGCCCTCGTCGCCATCGCCTACCAAATGGCCTACGTCAGTTATATTTCTGACATAACGCACTTTGTAACCAATCTGTGTCAAGTACCTAAACAACGGATCGAAAGTGAGAAATGTACGGACATTGCCCAAATGAACATAATTATAGACAGTTGGCCCACAAACATACATACCAACATTGGGGGCGGCGATGGGTTCAAAAATATCTTTCTGGCGTGTGAGTGTGTTATAGATTTTGAGCGATTGCATGAAATTTTAAGAAATATTTTATTGAATAGTTAAATGGTTGGTCAATAGGTTGTTAATGAAATACCTTTTGATGGTTGTTTTACAAACGCCCAAATTTATATATTGATTCAAAACACAACTCAAAAAAATTATCACTATTTAGAGTTGTCGTTATATCAACCAGTTAGCTAAATTTACAATTATGTTTAAATTTGCTCAACTTCTTTATTGTCCATTAGTTTACCAAACTACAAAAGTACTACATCGGTGAGTTTTTTCTAAATACAAAAAATTGGTACGGTTTTTGATATTCAGGAAAGTAAAATGGCATGATTCTTGATACATTATGTCTATTTACATCAAAAAAATATCCAACAACATGAAGAGTATAGCTCCCAATAGACGACATATAACCAGAAAAATAGCCCGACTGGTAGGTTGCTTGGCTATATTGACAATTTATGGCTGCAAAACCAATGACGATGCCATGATTGCACCAGTCCAAATGGACAAGTCGCCGTCGGCAAGTACCCTAAGTGCCGAAGTAGCTACCAAGTGGGCAGATATGGACTTGCTACTAATCAGAAAAAGTACTGGTTTTTCGCCACCCGTTGCCGCTCGGGCATTGGGCTATGCTGGCCTTACTATTTATGAAGCAGTAGTGCCTGGCCTAAAAACAAACAAATCACTGGCTGGACAACTGAATGGACTGAGAACATTGCCAAAAATAGATTCGAGCAAAACCTACCATTGGGGCGCATCAGCCAACGCTGCCGCCGCCTATATTGCTGTCAATATTTGGGTAAATGCACCAGATGCTTCCAAAAAAACTGTCGATTCGCTCAAAATGGCATTGAGAGCAGGCTATGTAAAAGAAACCAGCGAAATGATTGTAAAAGACTCTGAGGCTTATGGCGAGTCTGTGGCCAAGGCTATTTTTGAATGGTCTATGACCGATGGCGGCCACCAAGGATATTTACGCAACTTCCCAGCCGACTACCAAGTACCCATTTTTCAGGGCGCATGGCAACCCACCGAAAATGGCAAAAAAATACCGATGCAGCCCTACTGGGGTCGCAACCGAACGATGGTAGCACTAAACGGCGTATTACCAGCACCAGTACCATTGGTAATATCAACCAACCAAACTTCGCCATATTTTAAAGAATACAATGCTGTGTATGTCAAAAACAAAAGTCTCACCCAAGCCGAAAAAGAAATAGCCGTTTGGTGGGCCGACGACCCCAGTGAAACATTTACACCACCAGGCCACTCGTATAATTTGGCCAAAATAGCCGTTAAGTCATCTATGGCCAAGCTCGACAAAGCCGTTCAAGCTTTCGCTCGTACTGGTATAGCTGTAAACGACGGATTTATTATGTGCTGGAAATGCAAATATACCTTCAACAACGAGCGGCCATATACTTTTGTGCGTAGAGCCATTGATCCCAACTGGATACCATTTTGGCCAGCACCACCATTCCCAGGTTATATCTCGGGCCATGCCAGCCAGTCGGCAGCTACCGCAAGTGTTTTGGAGGTTGTGTTTGGCACTAACTTTGCTTTCACCGACGACTCTCACGTTGGCCGTGTAAAAGACACCAAACGTAATGTAGATTTCAAGGCTCGTTCTTATAAATCGTTTGCAGAGGCAGCGGCAGAGTCATCACTGTCTCGCTTTTTGGGGGGTATTCATACCATGCAAGACAATAATGTGGGGCTGGCAGAAGGCCAAAAAGTAGCCAAAAATATCAACAACCTCAAATGGAGATAGTCAGACAAGCGTTGTCAGTTTTTGGAGTAAAATAGTTATTGGCAGATGAGTAATGTATTGAGTTTCATAATCGAAAACGACTTGACTTTAACGTAAGTAAGCAAGTGGTTGCTTACCTACGTTGAGCGTATTACGACTAATCAATTACAATATTTTTAATTTTTCGTTTTTCACTATTCACTAATCATTCATGCTTGTTTAAATTCTTTTACAAAATCCCAGTTGGGTGTTAGTCCCAAGCCTGCTGCTGTCGGGGCGACAATCTGGCCATTTTGTACTTCTATTTTTTCATTCACTAAGTCGTACATCATCGGGTTGCCGCCCAACGAAAACTCTATTACTACTGCCGAAGGCGAAGCAAAAGCCACGCTCACCCCTGCCATAAACGAAAACGCTGACCCCCAACAATGTGGAGCAAGTTCAAGCTGGTAGGTATGTGCCAACGCCGCCACCCGCATCGACTCGCTAATGCCGCCAATGATAGCTGAGTCGGGTTGTATGATATCCAAAGCACGAATTGCTATCAAGTCTCGCACATCAAAGGCTGTATATTCGCTTTCGCCTGCGGCTATTGGTATGCTCGTACTGGCTCGAACCTCGGCTGTACCGTGGCGATTGTCGGGGCTGATGGGTTCTTCAAACCAATATAAATCACAGTCTTCGACACCACGACAAAACTTTTTGGCTTCGGGTACGCTCATCGTTCCGTGGGCATCGGCCATGAGTTTTATACTGTCGCCAATAGCCTCACGAGCGTTTCTGACTCTTTTGATGCTCTCTTGTACAGTTGCGTCCATGACACCCACTCTCATTTTTACACCCTTAAATCCTTTTTCGACATAGCCGTTTAGCTGCTCACCAATGTTGTCGGCATTGGCCCAGCCACCACTTGCATAGCACTCCATACTATTGCGGCAAGCCCCACCCAATAGCTCCACGACAGGCACTCCCAAGGCTTTGCCTTTTAGGTCCCAGAGGGCAGTATCAATGCCGCTTAGAGCCGAAATAGTCAAACCACGCCGCCCTAATATCGGAAACTTTCGCCCCCGTGCCAATGCATAGTGGTCTCGTGTGCCGTTATAAACTTGTTCCCAGATTCTCGAAATTTGGCGAGCATCTTGTCCAATCAGCAAGGGCTTTATTTCGTTTTCGATACAACTCACAATCGAAGCACAACTACCCGACGAGCCTACGGCCGCTTTGGCCTCGCCAAAACCTTGTAGGCCATTTTCGGTCGTAACAACAACCAGCGTCATATCAAAGTCTGTAAGCAGGCCGTAGTCTGAGCGGTGTTGTTTAGCGAGTTCAATAGGACAGCGTAGCCAATAGGCTTCTATGTTTGTTATTTTCATGGTACAATAATTATGACAAAAAATCGAAAACTCGCTGAATCTTAAGTACTTATTCAAAACTAATACAGTATTTTAATTTTTATAACTTACTGATTAACAGCATTGTATTTAACTCACGACTACTTATATTAGCATTTATAAAAGCGGCCTTAATGTTTCGATAGATTTTTGAGTGAGCATATTATAAAAAACTTCGGTAACTGCCGAACTGCCGTGGTCTTCCAGAAACTTCTTTTGTTCGGCACTAAGTCCTTTGGGATTGGTTTCGATTGAGTTGGGGTAAGGGTTGGCAGGGGTACGGTCCAAGGGTGAGCAAAATTCTACCGAAAGTACTTTATCGTAGCCAATTTCTTTGAGTGTTTCAGCTATTTTTGGCCAGTTGAGTGTTCCCATACCCGGTGCCATGCGGTTGTTGTCGGCCACATGAAAGCCCACCAAACGGCCTTTGGCTCTTCTGATTGCCGCAAACATATCGGACTCTTCGATGTTCATGTGGAACGTATCCAAGCATACGCCGCAGTTGGGGCCTGTGGCCTGTGCCAATGCAAGAGCCTGGTCGCCACGATTGATAAAGTAAGTTTCAAAACGATTGATGGGCTCAATTCCAATCAAAACACCAACGTTTTCGGCATAAGCATAGATTTCTTGCATACCCTCCACAGCCCAATCCCATTCTTCATCGGGACGACCATCTGCAACAATCTTGCCGACCGTAGCAGGCACTACCGATACCATTTGCCCGTCCAATTCTCGCACCATCGTTATCACATCTTTGACGTACTGCACCGACTTCGCTCGTTGAGTTTTGTCTTTGGCCAATAAGTTACGGGCTTCGAGCATCAGCGTTACCGCCCCCCAACAACCTATGCCCGCATCGTCAAGTAGTTTTTTTACTTTTTTGGTGTCATAAAGTTCGGGCGAACCCTGAATCTCAATTTTGTTATAACCCAGAGCCGCTATACGTTCTATGGTCTGCTCAATAGGCTCGGCACGCATCCAGTTGTGTATCGAAAGTTCCATCTATAAAAAAAATGTTTGGTTTAAGTCGCTGGTATTTTTGTTAATATCTTGATTGGTTAAGTAGATGCAAGAGTTTAAAATTTGGTAATGAGAAGTAGTTTATTTGTCAATGTACTACCAATACCCACATCTCAAATCTGACATCTCACATCTATTTGTCAAAGCCTAAACCCTTTGATTTTTACCCAACAGTGGCCAGCATTTAGTATAATATAGTGTTCGGGTACTTTTGGTAACATCACCAAATTATTCACTGTTATGTTGTCTTTAAAATATATCTTCAAAAAACTAATTAGTGCTTTGGTACTCTTAGTTCCAATTTTGGGTGTCGGTCAATCAAAAAAAGACAAACCTCTTATTGTTTTTGTTTGTGGCGACCACGAGTATAGCGGCGAGCAAACGCTTCCCTTGTTGGCGGCAGAGTTAGAAAAAAACTACGGCTTCCGTACTCAAATCATCAAATCGTTTCCTAACCAAAATGCCGAAAAAGATATTCCGGGCTTAGAAGTCTTAAAAGAAGCCGACTTAGCGGTGTTTTTTTTGAGATGGCGACAACTTCCCCCCGACCAATTAGAATACATTGACCAATACCTCAATTCGGGCAAGCCAATCATGGGTTATCGTACTTCTACTCACGCTTTTATGTTTCCCAAAGGCCATCAGTCAGAGGCTTGGAACGCTTTTGGTGAACGGGCTTTTGGCTCGCCACCGGGCTGGGGTAAGTCTGGCCACACACATTACGGACACAAAAGCACAACTGACGTATCGGTGATAGAAGATGCGGCCAAAAATACCATTCTCACTGGCGTTATGGCGTTTCATGCGCCGTCGTGGCTATATCGAGTACAGCCCGACTACCCGCCCAAAGATGCCATACAGCTATTGATGGGTACTTCTGTAAACCCCGACAAAGTGGCTGTCGTCAATCCTGTGGCATGGACTTGGACAAACAAAGCCAACGCCAAGGTATTTTTTACTACCCTCGGCCACCCCGAAGACTTTGCCATAGAGTCGTTTCAGCGGCTCAATGTCAATGCCATTCATTGGTTGCTGGGCAAAAAAGTACTTAAAAAATGGAAAGGAAAAATTGATATAAGCGTACCCTATCGTGGCATTGTAAAGTAAATATGTTTGGTTCTTCTACTATTTGTGCAAGAGCAAATGGAAGTCTTCGCTTTGAG
>JAYVJH010000458.1:0-6051 GCA_043769455.1 Runella sp.
GGAGAAAAAAGTAGTCTAAAAAAAATATTTACTACTTGAAATCAAGTTTCAATAAATTCAACAGATATGCACCATACCCACTTTTGACGAGTGGTTTAGCGATTTCGGCGAGCTGAGTGGCATCAATAAAACCCATGCGATAGGCCACTTCTTCTATGCAACCTATCTTTAAGCCTTGTCGCTCCTCGATGACTTGCACATACTGGCCTGCTTGCATCAACGACGCAAATGTACCTGTGTCGAGCCAAGCTGTACCACGGTTTAGTACGCCTACTTTGAGTTGGCCACGACGTAGGTATTCTATGTTTATGTCCGTGATTTCTAACTCACCTCGTGGCGATGGAGCGATGTTTTTGGCTATCTCAACTACCTGATTATCATAAAAATACAACCCAGGAATGGCATAGTTCGAGCGTGGCTCGGCGGGTTTTTCTTCTAACGATAGCACCTTAAAACCTTTGTCAAACTCTACAACTCCATACCGCTCTGGGTCTTGAACTTGGTAGGCATAGACCACGCCGCCCTCGGGGTCGTTATTGGCTTGTAAGAGTTTAGAAAGCCCCGAACCATAAAAAATATTATCGCCCAGTACCAATGCCACTTTATCATCGCCAATAAAGTCTGCGCCAATAATAAAAGCCTGCGCCAAGCCATCGGGGCTGGGCTGCTCGGCATAGCTAAACTGACAACCAATACGGCTACCATCGCCCAATAGTTTCTGAAAATGAGGTAAGTCGTGCGGGGTCGAAATAATCAAAATCTCACTAATACCCGACAGCATCAATATTGAGAGCGGGTAATAAATCATTGGTTTGTCGTAAACAGGCATTAGTTGCTTGCTCACGGCTAATGTCAGAGGGTGGAGGCGAGTACCTGAGCCACCTGCCAAAATAATTCCTTTCATAATTTTTTTTTAGTAATAAATCGCAAAATTAGATAAAACTAAGCAAAGATTTTACTCTGTCTATTGCCTTCGTAATCTTAAACTGTAAAGTATTGGCTGGCTCTGTGGCCAAACCTTGATAATCGAAGCCTTCGCTCCCACTACTAAGGCCCAAGTAGTGTTTCATAAAGGTATGCGATGACATTTTCCATTTGTGCATAAATTGCGCTCTCCCATCGTTTCGTTTGACTCGGCCAATGCTTTTGGACATAAAATGATAGACTAAACTATCGCCAACGCCTCTAAAATTACGAACGCCCACGTCCCAAAGTTTACGACAAATATCTGGGTCGGAGTACATTCCAGGGCTAAACTCAACACTAAAACCGCCAATCAAAGCCCAATAGCTTCTGTGCATAATGCTGGGTGGATAGTTGGCTCCTCGCCAGTCTGTGATGGCCAGTGTTTTGTAGTCTTTGAGCAAGTCAGTTTCTCGAAAATCGTTTGGGCTACTGCCGTAGTCGTGAGGTGTAGAGGTGCAGCCCCAGTTGTTGGGTGTACGCTCAATCATTGTACCCGAAAAATAAAAATCTGTGCGGCCGTAGTCCGTTATTTTTCCCCAGAGCCGCAAGTCCCATTCTGGGCAAACGTACATATCGTCGTTGATGTACAAAATATAGTCGGTCGTGGCCAATGATGCGGCGGCATTGCAAGCCAAACAAATACCGACATTGGCAGCCGAAAGACTATAATCTACGCCTTGTGCTTTGGCCCAAGCAAGCGTGCCGTCTGAGCCATCGTTGATGTGCAAAATGATTTGATGCTCAAAGGTAGAGTTTTGCCTGATGCTCTTTACACATAGCTCAACAAACGGCAGATTGTTCCAGGTCGGAATCAATATTGAAAATTTTGCTTCTGGTACCGGGCTATTTTTATAGTATTCAATCATCTGTTTTGTACTAATGAAGAATTATGAATGATTGTCGTTTAGTTAAGCGAAATAAGTGGTTTGTGAAGACGAGATCGCCCAGACACAAACCATGGTAGCCAGGTTATTAGACAACTATAAAGCTTTTCACTATTCATTTTCCGCTATTCACTCCCTACAACATTCCAAAGTTATTCAAATAGTCGGTAATGGCATGGCGAATAACAGTTTGTGATTCTTCACGACCATACACGTTGGCAATTTCGCAAGTCATTTTTTCATCGGGCAGGTTTTTATAGGTCAAAAAATAGTGCCTCAAACGTGTTACAACGCTTTCGGGAAGTTCAGATATATCGTTATATTTACCATAAAGCAAGTCATCTTTCAAGACGGCAATAATTTTATCGTCGGCTTCGCCTTTGTCAATTAGCCTAAAACCACCGATGGGTATGGCTTGACATATAATATCGCCGTGTGGAATAGTGCTTTCGCAGAGAACCAAAATGTCGAGTGGGTCGCCGTCGCCTTCTTTAATGTCTTCACGGCCAGACTGCTCACGGGCAAAGCGAGCGATGGCATCGCCACAGTATGTTTTGGGAACAAAGCCGTAGAGCGCAGGAACTATGTTTGAATATTTTTGAGGACGGTCAATTTTTAGGTAGCCCGTTAGCTTGTCAATTTCATATTTGACAGTATCGGTGGGTACTATTTCGATAAATGCCGTCAAGATTTCAGGGGCTTTTTCGCCAATCGGAATGCCGTGCCAAGGGTGTGCTTTATAAACGCTTTTCATTGGTTGTAATAGTGGGTTAGATTTTATACTCGACTATTGCCCAAAGTTATGAAACACAAACTCAAACTCCTAATACACTCAGAGGAGCGTTTGGTTTAAGATACCATTATCGAGTGCAGTCTGGTAATATTTTGACTGCATGGCTTGGCGAGTAGCAGCCCATTCATTGCGGTTGTGTGTGTTGCTACCCAAAAAATTTACCATTTTATTGACAACCAAATATTCAGACATCTCTTTGGTAAGTTGGTGTGGACTTTGGAGCGACGGGATATTGACCTGAAACAAAACACCCATATCGTGTAGCAGATGGGTTAGTTTTTTGTCCTGTTGCAAATAATGATACCGCTCGGGGTGAGCCATGACAGGCAAAAGGCCCCGATTTTGAATTTGTTTGATAACCTCTATCAGAAAAGAAGGCATTGTAACGACAGAAGTTTCAAAAAGCAGGTACTTGCCACCAAAAGTGAGCAATGGCGACTGGTTTTCTAATAGTACCACCAACGACACATCTACATAATACTCAGCAGCAACTTCAATGGCGATAGGAATACTACGTTTTTGGACTTCTCGTACAAATTGCTCTTGGGCTATCTGAATGGCGTTGTGGCTGTTACGATAAAAATCGCCCATTACGTGTGGCGTTGTAATTACTTTACGAATACCATCGGCGGCTATCTCTCGCAGCAGTCCTATACTTTCTTCTAAGGTATCGGGGCCATTGTCTAAGTTGGGTAATATATGCGAGTGAATATCTACCGTCAAGAAGGTATTCTTGGGTAAATGTACTTTTTGAGTTTTGGAACGTTGTAAAAAAGGTAAATTCATTGAGATAGGGGTTGTCATTACCCTTTATAACGGCACTAATTATGCCAGTATTTTATTTAATAATAAAATACTATATTTTTGACCTTAACTACTTGATTATAAGTTTTTTAACTTTAAAAGACATAAAAATAAAATCCTGTTTTAATTAAAAATGGTACGTTAATTGCTAATAGATTTTTTAAGCAAAAATAGAACTAAATACAGGTAGCAATAGATCTTTTTCGGACACATTGGGCGAGGCTACGTCCCAGTTTATGTTTAGGTCTGGGTCATTCCATAATATACCGCCTTCGGCTGGTTTGTTATAGATGTTGGTGCATTTATAGCTAAAAACCGAGTCTTCTAATGCTACAAAACCATGTGCAAAACCCTCTGGAACATACAGCATATTGTTGCGAGTAGCATCTAAGTCTATCATTTCGTGCTGGCCAAAGGTAGCAGATTCGGGTCTGATGTCCACTACTACATCTATCACTCGACCCGAAATAACCCGTACTAACTTACCCTGTGCAAAGGGCGCACGCTGAAAGTGCAGCCCCCGCACGACACCTTTGACAGAAAAGGATTGATTGTCTTGTACGAAGTGGGTAGGTATGCCGTGTTTTTCAAAAGTTTGTTGATTGTAACTCTCAAAAAAGAACCCTCTCTCATCTTTATAGACCGCTGGTATAATTTCTACCAAGCCTTCGAGCGATTTTTTTATAATTTGCATTGTTGGTATGTTGTACTTGTTTTGAATGTTTTGGTTAGATAGCTTTGTGCTGCAAAGGTACAAAAAGCCAACTGCAATACCATTTTTATAGCCCAAAAAGCCTAATGTCAAAAAAAGTACTTTATTGGCTTTGCCAAGTTTTTAGCTGGACATTGCTCATGTTTTATGAGTTTTGGGTGTTTACATTAGAGTCTGGCTTTAGTTGGACGATGCTCGGTTTTACCATTGCCAGTGTCGGGCTTTGTGTGTTGCTGACTCATATTTATAGGTTGGTCGTCAGACGCTGGAACTGGGGCGATTTGCCGTTATATAGACTTATTCCAAGGGTACTTTTGTCTGGTATTTTATTGGGGCTGATTATGACGGTCGTTAATTTTTCGATAGACCTCAGCGTTCTCAAAGACATAATTGGCAACGAGCCGGCGTTGTTCATGGGGTCGTGGTTGTCGTGGAGCAAAAGTATGTTTATGTGGGTGTTGAGTTATACTGTTTATCATTATGTAGAAAACATCCGCTCGACTGACATTGAAAAAATACTCCTCAAAACCTCAATCAACGAAACCGAAGCCAAGGTTTTGCGCTCGCAACTCAACCCACATTTTATGTTCAATGCCCTAAACTCTATCAGAGCATTGATAAACGAAGACCCACAAAAAGCACAGCAGAGCGTTACACAGCTATCTAATATATTGAGAAATTCGCTACTGGCCGACCGCCGCAAAACCGTAGAACTACGTGAAGAACTAAAAACTGTTGAGGACTATCTGGCTCTCGAAAAAGTCCGCTATGAAGACCGTCTGACTTCAGATTTTCATATCGACCCCAAAACGCTTTTTCTGCAAGTACCGCCCATGATGCTCCAAACGTTGGTCGAAAATGGCATCAAGCATGGCGTTCAGAAAGCAATCAGTGGAGGGTTTATTCAGATTACGGCATTCATGGAAAATGCCAATGTGCATATTCATATCAGAAACACAGGTAGCTTAGACAGTCCCAAACACGAGTCCGAGTCGGGTGGTTTTGGTATCCAAAACACCGAACGCCGCTTGCAGTTGTTATACGGTGATGCTGCCAAATTTAGAATTTTACAAGAATCAGAAAACGTAGTCAAAGCCGACATAGTAATCCCGATACAGACCGATGGGATATTTAAAATAAACTAAAATATATTTAGACATTAAAGCCTTTATCAAAAAGCTAACGTCCAAAATTCAATTTCAAAACATGAAAGCACTAATAATTGACGACGAGCGACTGGCTCGCAATGAGCTGAAACGATTGCTCGAAAATTTTCCTAAAATAGAAGTCATCGGCGAAGCAGCCAATGCCGACGAAGCCATACTTATGATAGGCGAACTAAGACCTGACTTACTGTTTTTGGATATTCAGATGCCTGGTAAAAATGGTTTTCAGCTTTTGGAAGCCCTCGAAGACGAAGCGCCAGAGGTGATATTTACAACTGCCTACGATGAGTATGCTCTCAAAGCCTTTGAATATAACGCCTTAGACTATGTACTCAAACCAATAGACCTTGCTCGCCTTAGCGAAGCCATCAATCGGGTGCTGGACGAGGCCGTGCGCCAGCCCGATAATATGCCACAAATAGAACGAAAGGCATTAGGCGAAAACGACCACGTGTTTGTAAAAGATGGCGAAAAATGCTGGTTTGTACGGCTCGGTAAAGTAAGGCTTTTTGAGTCGATGGGCAACTATGTCAGGCTACATTTTGACGATCAGAAACCGCTGGTACTCAAATCGTTGAATAGCCTCGAAGAGCGGCTTGATGTGCATACGTTTTTTAGGGCTAATCGCAAGCATATTGTCAATTTGCAATGGATTGAAAAAATAGAACCTTGGTTTTCGGGTGGCTTACTGATTACGTTACGAGGAAGTGGCGAAAAAATAGAAAT
>JAYVJH010000459.1:0-3270 GCA_043769455.1 Runella sp.
TTGTTTTTGAAGAAAATCAACATACAGAATCATTGATTTTGGAGGCTACCGAAGTTATCAAAAGTCCAGGAATACCTAACGATGCGCCATTGATTCAGAAAATAGTATCTCAAAATATACCTATTATTTCTGAAATAGAATTTGCAAGTCGCTATACCCAAGCCAAAATCATAGCCATCACTGGTAGTAACGGTAAGACTACTACCACCTTGCTGACCTATCATTTACTCAAAAATGCAGGGATAAATGTTGGTCTGGGGGGTAACGTTGGCGATAGCTTTGCCAGGCAAGTACTCGAAAATGATTTTGATTGGTATGTGTTAGAACTCAGTAGCTTTCAGTTGGACAATATGTACGCTTTTAAGGCTGACATTGCTATTTTATTAAATATCACACCCGACCATCTGGACCGTTACGATTACGATTTTCAAAAATATGTCAATGCCAAATTTAGGTTATTGCAAAACATGACCGTCGCCGATGATTTTATTTATTTTGCCGAAAGTCCAGCTATTATTCAAGAATTGTCAGCTAAAATATTAAATGTCAATTACTTACCTATATCGTTAGATAAAATTATTAAAAAAGGTGCATTTTTTTTGGACGGAATGTTGCACGTTAATAATGGTTCTGTTAATTTTGATATAGAAACTAAGCAGTTGCCTATAAAAGGCCCGCATAATGCTATCAATGCAATGGCAGGTATTTTGGCTTCGTTAGCAGTAGGTATTGGTGCAGACCAAATTCGTGATGGATTATTGACTTTCCAGAACGTGGAGCATCGTTTAGAACCCGTAGAGAGCATCAACGGAGTTCAGTTTATTAACGACTCCAAAGCTACTAATGTCGACTCAGTATTTTATGCACTCAATAGTTTCGATACCCCAATAATTTTAATTCTCGGTGGCATTGACAAAGGCAACGATTACAAGCAAATCGAGGCATTAGTCGCCCAAAAAGTAAAAGTTCTCATCTGTTTGGGTGTGGACAATAGCGAGCTATTGTCATTTTTTACTGCTATCGTTCCACTCTTAATTGAGACAGTCAGCATAGAACAGGCTGTCGGTGAGGCATATATGCTGGCGCAAACTGGCGATACTGTTCTCTTGTCGCCTGCTTGTGCCAGTTTTGATTTGTTTAAAAACTACCAAGACCGAGGCAAGCAGTTTAAGGCAGCGGTAAAGCAGCTAAAAATGAATAATTAACCCATAAAATACAAGACATTGAGCAGTACATCAACCAATGCCATTTTGAGTCGCTGGGACTTTATTAAGGAGTGGCTTCGTGAAACCATCAAAGGCGATATTGTCATCTGGACAGTCGTTGCTGTACTTGCGTTGTGTAGTATGCTTGTCGTATATAGTGCTACGGGTACGCTTGCTTACATGAAAGGCAACGGATACCCCGAGTTTTTTTTATTCAAACATGGTGTCTTTACTGTTGTCGGCCTTGTACTGATTTGGTTTTTGCATAGGGTCAATTATACCTATTTTGCAGGTGTTTCTCGCATTGCGTTGTTTTTTTCTATTCCACTTTTGTTAATGCTCAAAATACCTGGTTTGGGTGTTACTGAGGGCGGTGCTACCCGCTGGTTAGACTTGGGTTTGGGTAGGTTTCAGCCCTCAGACTTTGCCCGATTGGCGCTTATCACCAATTTGGCAGCCATGCTCGCCAAACGTCAAAACAGAGAATACAATAATCAGATTTTTTTTCAGATGGCGATATGGATTGTTGCTATTTGTAGCTTGCTGGCGCTATCCAGTTTTTCAACGGCCATTTTGTTGGGTATTTCTTGCTTTTTTATGCTTTATGTAGGGCTTGTTCCACCTAAATATTTAGTATATATATTGGTTGTAATTTGTTTGGCGGGTAGCTTGGGTTTGATGCTCGGCCAGCGAAAAGACACTGTAAATGGGCGAATAGAACGTTTTTGGACGGGTAACGAATACCAAGCACGACAAGGATTTGTGGCCATTGCCAATGGTGGTACTTTCGGTAAAGGCGTAGGCAAGAGCCATCAACGCAACTATCTTACGCAAGCATACTCAGACTTTGCCTATTCTATTATTATCGAAGAATATGGCCTAACAGGAGGTATTTTTGTTTTGATTCTATATTTGACATTATTGGTTAGAGGCGTACAAAATATCCAACAAACCAAACGACCCTTTGGTGGTTTGCTGTCGGTTGGTCTTACGTTGAGTATTGTCTTGCAGGCTTTTATCAATATGTGCGTAAATGTTGGGTTGTTTCCTGTAACAGGCCAGCCGTTGCCATTGTTGAGTATGGGAGGTACGTCGGTAATTTTTACGTGTATTGGTCTGGGTATTATTTTGAGTGTGAGTAGGGGCGAAGTTGATGAATCAAATTTATGAAAGTAGTTATTTCAGGAGGTGGTACAGGCGGGCATATTTACCCAGCCATTGCCATTGCAAATCAGCTTAAAACCATAGACCCAACTACCCAGCTACTGTTTGTGGGGGCAGAAGGCAAAATGGAGATGGAAAAAGTACCTAAGGCAGGCTATAAGATTGTTGGCCTGCCTGTTGTCGGTATTCAGCGGTCATTGTCGCTCGGCAATTTATTGTTTCCGTTCAAACTGATTAGTAGCCTACTCAAAGCCCGCACTATTATCAAAAACTTTAAGCCAGATGTAGCCGTTGGGGTAGGTGGCTTTGCGAGTGGGCCGTTGCTGATGGTAGCATCAATAATGGGAGTACCGACACTTATTCAGGAACAGAACTCGCACGCAGGTATAACCAATAAATTATTGGCCAAACGTGCCAAAAAAATATGTGTAGCCTATCCAAACATGGAACGGTTTTTTGAAGCCAATAAAATTAAATTGACAGGCAACCCTGTCCGAAAAGATATATTGGACATTGGCAATAAACAAGAAGTAGCATACAGTCGTTTTGGATTAGACTCAAACAAAAAAACACTACTTGTAATAGGTGGTAGCTTGGGTGCCAAAACAATCAACGAAAGTATTGAGGCAGGGCTGAAACAATTTGTAGAAGAGGGCTATCAGGTTTTGTGGCAAACAGGCAAGCTGTATATCGACAAAGCAAGAGCGGCTGTGCAAGAACTTAAAACTAATAATGTAGTAGTTTTCGATTTTATTTATGAAATGGACATGGCATACAGTGTAGCCAACGTAGTTGTATCGAGGGCGGGAGCATTGTCGGTTTCAGAGTTGTGTATAGTTGGCAAGCCAGCTATTTTGGTGCCTTTTCCGTTTGCCGCCGAAGACCACCAAACTCAAAATGC
>JAYVJH010000460.1:0-5286 GCA_043769455.1 Runella sp.
CCAGCGGCTCGTTTGAGTTCAAACGGATTAAAGTCTTTGTAGCTACCCCAGTTGTTGCCACCTTCGGCAAACACGAGTGCAAATATAGTAGCCGATGGATTGAGCGAGAGCGGATACCGCAACTCCATCACGTACTTATTGTATGCCACACCACCCGTGAAGCCATTTGCACCGAGTTGTTGTGCAGCACCTGCATCAAGTTGCGACACATCGACCGAACTCAAAGCGTTTTGAATTGGTACAACCTGACGGTCTAAATAGCCACGCAGACCAATGATGTCTTGTGCCAACGCAAATTGACCATTGCCAGCCAAACCTGCGCCACCCAATACAAACCGCTCAAAGGGACCAATTTCAGTACGCTTATTGTAGCTACCCAAAAAGCCCATGTGCGCCCGTGTAGCAAAAACAAGTTTGCCCACTACCGTCTGATACCAACTGGCATCAAACATCCATTTTTGGTATTCTACCCATTTATATTTGCTCGAAACAGGCTCGTTGGTTACGTCTCTAAACATTGAGTAAGGTGGCGTAAAAGTACCACTAAGCGAAAACGACGAGCCATTGCGTGGAAACTGTGGGCTATCTACGCTATTGCGAGCAAAGGTTACGTTGAGAGTAAAGTTATTTGATGCTCCATTTGCGTAACCGATTCTAAATAAATCTAAGCTATCTAAGTTGTAACGCTGAAACGACAGCGCACCGCTCAATGAAAAGTTACGATCTGGTACTTTGAGGCGTTTGCCAAACGAGATTGTCAAGCCTGTGTTTTGATACGCTCCCGTAAACTTGATACCGCCTGACGCTGTGGCAAGTGGGTCGAACTGATTGAAGGTACGAAACACAGTATGGCTTAGACTGATACCAAACGAAACGGGTTTTTTGCCACCAAACCATGGCTCTGTAAACGAAGCGGTATAAGTCTGAAACTGCCGACCACTGGCTTGAAAACGAATAGCAACTTTTTGACCATCGCCAGAGGGTAGTGGCCGCCATGCTTTGGGATTGGTAAGGTTGCGAGCCGAAAAGTTATTGAAAACCAAACCCAACGTACCTACAAAACCAATAAAACCACCCCAACCACCCGATAGCTCAATCTGGTCGCTGGGTTTTTCTTGAACCGAATATTCAATGTCCACCGTTCCGTCTTCGGGGTGAGGTATTGGGTTGATTCCTATTTTTTCGGCATCAAAATACCCCAACTGCGAGAGTTGTCGCTGGGTATTGATGATTTCTGTTTTGCTGAATTTTTGCCCTGGCAACGTAAACAACTCACGCATCACAACGTGGTCGCTGGTTTTGTCGTTACCGTTCAATATAATACGGTTGATAGTTGCTTGCTTGCCTTCGTAGATTCTCATTTCCAAATCAATCGAGTCGCCTTCGATAGACTTCTCAATGGCATTGCAACGATAATACAAGTAGCCCTCGTCCATGTAGGCAGAGCTTACGTCTTGGCCTGGGTTTCCGTTGAGTTTCTTGTCCAATTCTTCGGGGTTATAAATGTCTCCCTTTTTGAGTCCCAGTACCTTGCTCAAATTTTCGGTTTTGTACAAATAATTACCCGTCCAAATAATATTTCGGATATAATATTTTGGCCCTTCGTCAATATTTAGTACTATATCTATCGATTTGTCGTTGAATGGCTTGATGCTATCTGAGGTAATGATAGCATCACGGAAACCCAATTTATTATAATATTCAATTACTTTTTCTTTGTCTTCTTCAAATTTTTTGGCAATAAACTTAGTCGGAGTAAAAATTCGCCCGAAGCGCATCTGTTTTGTGCTTTTTAGTTTATTGCGAAGTTTGCTTTCGAGTATTGAAGTACGCCCATTAAAAACAATCTCGTGAATCTTGACCCTTGCCCCTTTGCTAATATTTACAATCATTGTGGCATTGCCTCGGGTTGTGTCTGGCACTTGGGTAATTTGTACTTTGATGTTCAGAAATCCTTTTTCGATAAAATAATTTTTTACACTTACCTGTGTAGTTTTTATCATTGTATTTGAAATAATACGCCCACGGGGTAGTTTTATTTTGTCTTGTAATGCCTCTTGTTCACCCTTTCGGACACCTCTAAACACTACCTTAAATAATCGTGGCTGCTCTTTGATGTGGATATTGAGCCAGATTTGCTCACCCTCAATTTTGGTATAAAGCACCTCTACATCGTCCATTATTTTTTGGTCCATCAACTTCTTTATAGCCCCATCTATGGTTGGCCCAGGTATTTTTACTTTGTCGTTTACTTTCAAACCCGACATAGATATGAGCGAGTTGGGGTCTAAGAACTGATAACCCGTAACGACAATATCGGCCACTACATATTCTTTTGGTGTTGCATAATCGACTGTACTGCTTTTGGCCAAAACCGTTGCTACTGTATCGGTTTTGACCCTTGCACCAAGCCCCAGTTGTTGCGCCGAAGCCAGCACTGTGTTTCCTAAAATACAGACTATTGCAGTAAAGATTTGTATAGATTTCATACTTTATGTTTTCAAACCTGTGGCGTTGTATATTTACAGATTTTGTTGTTTATCAAATATTAAGTTTTCTAATAACGATGTTTCTACTCTTAATCGTATAATTTGTGGTTATAATTGGCAATTTTTAGAGAGTTATCAATTATTGGTTTGTACTTGTTCGCTTGTTTTTCCAAATCTACGTTCTCGGTTCTGAAAAGTCAATATACCCTCGTTGAGATGCTCTTTCCTAAAATCTGGCCAGAAGAGATTATCATAAATATACAATTCTGCATACGCCAACTGCCAGAGCAAGAAATTACTAATACGATGGTCGCCACCAGTTCTCAGCATCAAGTCCACATCGGGGCGGCCTGCTGTATCGAGGTGATCGTTGATAGATGTTTCAGTAATTTGGTCAATATCTAATTGGCCATTTTGCACTGTTTGAGCAATTTGCTTTGTTGCCTGTGTCAAGTCCCATTTGCCACTATATGCCAATGCCAAGATTAAGTTAAGCCCAGTATTGTTTTTTGTTTTTTCAATGGCTTCGAGTAGTTCTTTTTGGCACGATTTGGGCAAACTGGCCGTATCGCCGATGGTATCAAGTTTGACGTTGTTTTTGGTCAGAGTTGGCAGCTCATCGGCAATAGTATGTACCAATAGCTGCATCAGTGCCTCGACTTCGATTTTTGGGCGTTCCCAGTTTTCGGTCGAAAATGCGTAAAGTGTCAGGTATTTTATGCCCAACTCAGCACAGCCCTCTGTGGCTTCTCTGACGGCTTTGAGGGCGTTACGATGGCCAAAAATACGTGCCGCACCCTGGTTTTTTGCCCACCGCCCATTGCCGTCCATGATGATGGCGATGTGTTGAGGCAAGCGATTTTTGTCAATTTGTTCGTTCATTGTAGCTACTAAGCCAAAAATTAGGACTGCAAATTTACAAAAAATATAAGGACTTTGCAACCAATAGCTTAAAGTATCAAAATCAACCGCTTTGTGTGTTTTTTAGACTTGTTTTGGCATAATTTTTGCTCTGTTTTGGCATAAAACAAATTGTCAATACAAATGCGAAAAATCATTTTCTTTCTTTTATTTTCAACAATAATTCAAGCCCAAGACTTATCACTTGTCGGTATTTCACCGAGCTATTCACTAACAGGCAAATTAGCCCCAAAGATAGCGTACAACATCAACCTAATGTCGGTCATCAATGCCACCAACCAGACAGTAGAGGGTAAGTTTTTTCCATCGGGGCAAGCGCATTTTTTACAGACAGGAATGTTGATTTACCAACTCAATAAGCAGTTTTCGGTAGGTGGTGGCTACACACACGGCAACCACAATATTTTTGGACTGAAAGAAAGCGAACACCGTTTTTTGGCTCAAACAACATACCAGACTAAGTTCAAGAAGTTAGTTTTTAGTAATCGTTTGCGTTACGAATTGCGCTATCCGTTCAACGAAAAAACGGGTATTCGTTCCAGAGCCGACATAGTGCGTTATCAGTTTTGGCTCACTTACCCGCTCTACGACCCAAGAGCGAGCAATCAAGGTTTTTTCTTGTCGGCTTCCAACGAGGCTTTTTTGTATCTAAAAGGTGCTATCAACGGCCCAGTAAGTTCTCGAAACGGAGGGCTTTGGTCCGAGAACTGGTCGCATTTTGGTGGTGGTTATAATGCTGGCCGTACCCGCATCGAGCTGGGTTATTGTTTCCAGTCATTGGTTCGCAACCAAGCCAAAGACCACCGTTTTTTCAATCTCTTACAAGTCAATCTATACAGTACTCTCAACTGGGACGATGTGCAGTTTTGGTGGTATCAGTAGTTTATAGTAAACTAACCCCTGTCATTTCGGTAGGTTGGGCACAGTTATTTAAAAATCTCCCAATAATTTCTTTTGGGGTGTGAGAACTAAAATAGCCTCGTTTTCTATCTTTTCTGATGTAACTTTATCTGAATTACCAAATTTGTCAGTCAATTCACCTTCTTCATTGTAAGTGACGATATATTGAAAGTGGTTTCCTTGTAACTGTTTCTCTTCTAATAATTCGTATAATCTAATGAAGTGTGCTTTATCCATTCCGTCAAAAATACCATCATGCACCAAAAACTGGGGGGCATTTATGTTTTTTTCGATAGAATTGAATAAAATAGCTAAGTCGAAAATCAAAGTACGTCCTTGGTTACGCCCTTTTGATAGCATTTCATTAGTTGGTAGAATATTTATCTGCACCTTAGCGTCTATATCCAAATTTGGAGAGATACTGAAAACCGAAGGGTCATTTAAGTCTGGGTATAAAAAATTATAAATATATCTAAACAATCTTGAAAAAGCGAGTTCTTCTTTTTCGTTTTTGAGAGCGTAGTCAAGGATAAACCCTTCTAATTTTTTTTCCTCCTGTTCGATTTGATTTTTTTCTCTAATTAAATCGTTGTAGGTTTTAGTTTGTGCTTCAAGGTCAGATTTTTCTTTTTGCTTATTTGTCAGTGATTTGAAAGTCTCTGTCAAATCTGTAATTGCTTTTTCAGATTCTAGCATAGCGAAAATGACTTTTCTTTCCTGTGATTTTTGTTCAATTATATAATCCCGTTCCGAAATATCTTCTCTCAACTGCATTATCTCGTCTTCAATAAACTCTTTCCTTGAGGATATAAGCTGTTTTTTGAATTTTATAGCATCATCAAGACTTTTTTTGATATTAGTAGCTAACAAAGAATTTAGGTTACTACTCAGGTTGTAATTTGATAATTTGAGAGAGGTATGGGAGTACCTCAAGTTTTCTTTTGAGAAGCGTATCAATGACAGAACGAATGGTACA
>JAYVJH010000461.1:0-9729 GCA_043769455.1 Runella sp.
AGGGGAAGCTGTTTTTAAGTCCCCCGCCGGGCGGTCAGACGGGTCTGGATTTAGGGGGCTACCTTTGTACCCCCATTGAGCATAAGGCATTGCACCCGAATCGAACCAAACGTCTATCAAGTCTGTTTCACGTACTAAACAAACTTCAACTATTCCGCCATCAAAGGGACTACGGACTTGTTCATATATGACTATCCTGTCGATATATGGTCTGTGTAAATCAAAGCCATCATCGAGTACTTCAGAGACTGGGATTAAGTAATCTTTTAAAATAGTTTGGTCAAAACCTGAATCACGAAAATCTATTGGTGAAAAATTGCTTTTAGATAGTTGTTGGAAATTCCATCTTCCACCTGTTGCAAAATAATTAACTAAGCTGATATTTTGCAGAAATTCTTCATGGGTTACATTTGATAAACTAACAAGTTGCTTTTTTAATAACTCTAATTTTTCTCCACCAAAATAATAGCTATCATAGCTTTTTAACTCTTCAACACTGCCGATGCAGATTTCACGGTTAAGTGGTCCCCGCCATATTGGTAAGGGAGTTCCCCAAAAACGAGAACGAGACAAGTTCCAATCTACCAAATTTTCGAGCCAGTTGCCAAAGCGACCCGTACCTGTGCTTTCGGGTGCCCAGTTGATGGTCTTGTTGAGTTCTACCAAGCGGTCTTTCTTTTTGGTGGTGGCAATAAACCAACTGTCTAACGGATAGTACAGCACGGGCTTGTCTGTCCGCCAGCAATGGGGGTAGGAGTGTTCGTATCGTTCTACTTTAAATGCCCCGCCTTGTTGTTTTAATATAATCGAGATAATCTCGTCTGTTGTTTTGTAGTCGGTTTGTTTTTCGTCTTCTGACAAATAATTTTTGACATAAAAACCATCTTTCTCAATCTGGCGATGTGTCTTGATATTGTATTTTTCAACATTCTCAACCAACCATTCACCTACTTCGTTTACAAATTTTCCTTTTCTATCAACGACTGGTACGTCCTTGTTGTTTTCGTCAAGCACCATTACCGATGGCACGCCGTTTTGCTGACAAACTCGAAAGTCGTCAGCACCAAAAACCGAGGCCGTGTGTACGATTCCTGTACCGTCTTCGGTCGTTACAAAGTCGCCGGCTATGACCCTAAACGCATTGGTGTTGAGGTTATCGTTGGTTACGGCTGGTATAAGTTGTTCGTATTGCAAGCCTACCAAATCTTTACCTTTATATTCTGTCAAAACCTCAAATGGAATCAATTTATCGCCAGCTTTATAGTCTTCAAAGGCAATATCTTTGGCTTTTTCTGAAAAATATTTACCAACCAATGCCTTCGCCAAAATGACGTTACATGGCTCATAAGTGTATGGGTTAAAGGTTTTTACTAATACATAATCAATCTTTTCGCCCACCGTCAAGCCGCAGTTGGCGGGTAATGTCCAGGGGGTGGTTGTCCAGGCGAGGAAGAATAGCCCCCCAGCCCCCAATAGGGGAGTAAAAATATCCCCCTCTGGGGGTTTGGGGGCTATTTTAAACATTGCCACTACCGACGTGTCTTTTACATCACGATAACAACCAGGCTGATTGAGTTCGTGCGAGCTGAGACCCGTACCTGCCGCTGGCGAATAGGGCTGGATTGAGTAGCCTTTATAGAGTAAATCTTTGTCGTAGAGTTGTTTGAGCAGCGACCAGACGCTCTCTATATATTCGTTTTTGTAGGTAATGTAGGGGTCGTTCATATCGACCCAGTAGCCCATTTTGTCGGTCATGTTTTGCCACACGCCTGTAAAACGCATGACGGCCTCACGGCATTTTTGGTTATAATCTTCGACCGATATTTTTTTACCAATATCGTCTTTGGTTATGCCGAGTTCTTTTTCTACTTGTAGCTCTATGGGTAGGCCGTGCGTGTCCCAGCCGCCTTTGCGATGTACCTGAAAGCCTTGTAGGGTTTTGTAGCGGCAAAAAATATCTTTAATCGTCCGAGCCATCACGTGATGAATACCCGGCAAGCCGTTGGCCGATGGTGGGCCTTCATAAAAAGTAAAACTCGGTGCGCCTTCACGTACTTCGATAGACTGCTCGAAGATGCGGTTTTCTTTCCAAAATTGTAGTATTTCATCGCCAACTTGGGCGTAGTCTATGCCTTTATATTCTCTGTAATTCATCGTATATTGTTCAAAGTGCAAAGATACGGTATTTTCTGAACCACAAAAGGCACAAAAGTTACAAAAAATCATTCAGCCAAACTTCTGAACCATTCATTCACAAAAGTTTGCTGCCCTTCGGCATATAGATTAACAACATTAAAATTGACCAACATACCTTTTGGTTTTTCGAGTAGCTTCATGTAGGTCAAAAGTTGTGCTTGATGTATTAGAAGAATGGCATCGACTGCTTTTAATTCTACTACGATAGTACAATAGCTCGCCAAGGTTCTAAAAGATGTTTAATCCGTCCATTTGCTTTAAATACGATTTATGAATTTTTGATTTTATCCATATTTGGGCAGATTCCTATACATTGAAATGGTTTGACGCTGCGATAAATAAGCCTTATCCAAAAATGCGTTTCCAGTGAAATGACCGATTGTTCTGAATTTAATTTCCTAACGGACTATTGAATTAAGTAGGTGATGTTTTTTCTAAACTTGAGCGTGAGAACGTGTCTAAAAGAGGTAATAAATAACCGTTTATATTCATATTTGGCAAATTTTACCCAAAACTAAGGCTAAAACCACAAACGCTAAATAGATAACCGAAGTTTTTAGAAAATTATAGTAATCAGCAATTTAAAATGAGATAATTTCTATGATTTTCAATCTTCCGACAAAACAGTCAAAGAGCCAAAGATTTGTTGATTTTTCCAGAAAATCGTTATTTTCAACGATGATTTGTATAAATTTACTCAATTTTACTGCTTACCTATTCGTCCCCCACTCAATTAGTCAATACCAATGCCAACCAAAAAACTATTTTTGCTCGATGCTTTTGCTCTTATTTATAGAGCGCATTTTGCTTTTGCCAAAACCCCCAGAGTTTCGTCTAAGGGACTCAATACCAGTGCTATTTTTGGATTTACAAATACACTACTCGAAGTACTCAAAAACGAAAAACCAACACATATTGGCGTAGCGTTCGACACTCCTAAGCCTACATTTAGGCATATTCAGTTTGAGGCATACAAAGCCCAACGAGAAAAACAACCCGAGGATATTACGCTGTCTATTCCGTACATCAAGACGATGCTGCGAGGTATGAATATTCCGATTTTGGAACTTGATGGCTTCGAGGCCGACGATGTAATTGGAACTTTGGCCAAAAAAGCGGCCCGTCAAGATTTTGAAGTATATATGATGACCCCCGACAAAGATTACGGGCAGTTGGTCGAAGAACATATATTTTTGTACAAGCCCGCTGCCATGGGTAAAGGCACAGAAGTGCATGGCGTTCAGCAGGTGTTAGACCGCTGGAACATCAAAGAAATAAGTCAAGTGGTAGATATGCTCGGCCTCATGGGCGATGCCGTTGATAATATTCCGGGCATACCAGGCGTGGGCGAAAAAACAGCTCAAAAACTCATCGAAGAATTTGGCTCTATCGAAAATATCATTGCCAATGTTGATAAATTGGTCGGGAAGGTCAAAGAAAAAGTAGCCGAACATTCAGACAAAGCCATATTATCCAAAGACTTAGCTACGATTGACATTAACGTTCCGATTGAGTTTGACGAAACGGCACTGATTTTGACCCAACCCAATGCCGATATGCTCTCACCGCTATTAGACGAATTGGAATTTAGGACTCTACGCCGAAAAATATTGGGCGAAACCGAATCAGCAGTAGATAGCCCGATTGTAAAACCCTCAAATACACGTCAAAAACCAACCGACCAAAACCAATTGTCGTTGTTTGGAGTAGCCCCAGCCTCCCACCCCCCAGAAGGGGGAGTACAAAAACGTACCTCTGAATTAGAGAGTAATAGTCAGGCTATAAATACTCCCCCTTCGGGGGGCGGGGGGGCTTCTATTTTTACCTCCCTCCACCAATACCACCTCATAGATACGCCCGAATTGCGGCAGAGTTTGGCGCAATATTTAAGTTTACAAGACGAATTTTGTTTTGATACCGAAACTACGTCATTGGACTCGCTCGAAGCCGAATTGGTCGGACTGGCTTTTGCTTACAAAAAAGGGGAAGCGTTTTATGTACCTGTACCAGCCGACCAAGTCGAAGCACAGGCTATTGTCAATGATTTTAGGCAAGTACTTGAAAATGAAAACATTGTAAAGATTGGCCAAAATCTAAAATACGATTTGGCGATTATGCTCAATTATGACATAGACGTAAAAGGCATACTTTACGATACGATGATTGCCCATTATTTGCTCGAACCCGAAAAAAGACACAATATGGACGCTCTGGCCAATAATTACCTCAATTACGAGCCTGTGTCTATCGAAACGCTAATTGGCAAAAAAGGCGTAAAACAAGGTAATATGCGAGATGCAGCCATAGAAAAAGTGGTGGACTATGCCGCCGAAGATGCCGATATTACATTACAATTAAAAGAAAAACTAAACCCAATATTGATACAAAACGAAGCCCAAAAACTATTTGAAGACGTAGAAATGCCGCTCGTGCGGGTACTGATGGACATTGAACGTGAAGGTGTGCGTTTAGATATGGGCGTACTGGCCGATATGTCGGCGGTATTAGAAAATGACGTTCGTGCTATTGAAAAAGAAATTTTTGAACTCGCTGGTGAGACTTTTAACATTGGCTCGCCAAAGCAGTTGGGTATTGTGTTGTTTGATAAACTAAAGCTCGTCAAAAAACCCAAAACAACCGCCACAGGCCAATACGCCACAGGCGAAGACATACTCTCAGAACTCGAAGCCGAGCATGAGATTGCCCGTAAAATATTGGATTATAGAGAATTACAAAAATTAAAGTCCACCTACGTTGATGCGCTACCGCTGTTGATAAACGCCCGAACAGGCCGAATCCATACATCGTTCAACCAAGCCGTAACCTCAACAGGGCGGCTCAGTAGCACCAATCCCAACTTACAAAACATTCCGATTCGTACCGTTCGTGGGCGAGAAATACGCAAAGCGTTTGTGCCTCGCAACGACGATTTTTTGATACTTTCTGCCGATTATTCTCAAATTGAACTCCGTATTATGGCCGCATTTAGTCAAGATGCCACCATGCTCGAAGCCTTTAATAACGGTCTCGACATTCACGCCAGCACGGCCAGTAAAGTTTTCAAAGTCGAGCTATCAGAAGTTAGCTCAGACATGAGGCGCAAAGCCAAGATGGTCAATTTTGGCATTATTTATGGTATTTCGGCCTTTGGTTTGGCACAGCGGTTAGGTATTGGTCGTGGCGAAGCATCGGAGATTATCAAATCTTACTTTATAGAATTTCCTGCCGTCAAAACCTACATGGATCAAGTCATAACCGATGCCCGTGAGCGCAAATATGTAGAGACAGTACTGGGTCGCCGCCGCTACTTGGCCGACATTGACTCTATGAACCAAACCACCAGGGGTTTTGCCGAGCGCAACGCCATCAATGCGCCCATTCAAGGCTCGGCCGCCGACATGATAAAGGTAGCGATGATAAATATTCACCAGTTTATCAAAACCCAAAACCTACGCTCACGTATGATTTTGCAAGTGCATGACGAATTGGTTTTTGATGTTCACAAAGACGAAGTAGAAATCTTGAAAAATAAAGTAAACGAACTAATGACCAACGCCATACCGCTCGCCGTCAAGATGGAAACAGGCATCGGCATTGGCGCAAACTGGTTGGAGGCGCATTAGAGCAATTACCTCACCACCAGCACTTTTTGGTAAACCGCTTTTGAGGCTCACCTGCTTGGGTTGTTTGTAAGATAAAATATACGAGCCGCTGGGTAGGTTTTGTAAATCTAACTTTTCGTCCAATTGCCCTCGATGGGTTTTATAGATTTTAGTTTGTAAAGTCCGCCCAGCCAAATTGCTCAACGATACCGAAGTGCCGGCGGCCACAACCTAACCCCACCGTAATTTATTGACGGTGTAGGTATTGAGTCATGGAAACCTTCAGAGTAACGAAGGGTCTAAAAATACCTAAAATGTTAAAAAATCTATGGTCTGGTTGGTACCGAAATGGTGTCGGTTTCTATCATATTGCTGACATTGAGCGCACGGTCTCTGATACGAATTTGAAATTTGACTACGCTCAATTTGGTTTGTTTTGAATAATTAAAAAATGAACCATAGTCAAGCGTACCCTCGATGACACTTTTGCGGTTGGTGGCTTTGCTGTTTTTTACTAATTCAGTAAAGAATAAATTTTTGTTTTCGGGCAATATAATTTCTTTAAAACTGCCGTTGGCTTCTTTTCTGAATGTACGAAGTTCGTAATTGCCCCAATCAAAATATTTGGGGTTGTCTCGCCCGCTCACTATTTCGCCCAAGTCGCCGTCGCCGTCTTTGTAGTCGATAGTAATCACGACTGAGTCCCGTTTGGCAGTTGGCCCAGAAAAAGGGTCGGCCACTGTAAATTTGGTAATACTGTTAAATGCGATTTCGGGGGTTGTGCTATAATCGGGCGTTTCGTAGCAGCTACTCAGGCCAAAACCCATAGTCGTTAGCCCAATTATTAGATAATAAAATGAATGCTTTTTCATGGTTTTGTTACTGAATAATTTTAAAAGTCGTTCTATAAGTTAATTTTGTGATTGAATAACAACAAAGCAAATGTTTACAAGAGCCGAATTACAAACACAAATTTTAAATGCTAATTATCAAACTTTTGATGTGCTGGCGTTGGCCATTTTTCGGTATCAAGCCACCCACAATTCTGTTTATGCAAGTTACTTGAAATATTTAAAAAAAGACATCTCTCAAATCAAATTTATTACCGACGTTCCATTTATGCCTATCGGTTTTTTCAAAAATCATAAAGTCGTAACAGGCTCGTTGCCAATCAGTACAGTTTTTGAAAGTAGCGGCACGACAGGTATTGTTACAAGCCAGCATCACGTAGCCGACACTGACTGGTACAATGCAATCAGTACCCATATTTTTGAACAAACTTACGGCTCTCTTGGCACTTTTCAAATACTGGCACTACTGCCGTCATATCTTGAACGAAATAACTCATCGTTGGTGTATATGATTGCTCAATTTATTCAAAAAACAAATTCAACTGAATCGGGTTTTTTTCTACACAATATAAATAACTTGTTGGCAATACTCAAAAAAAACACTCAGCCTCGCAATCATTCAACTACTCTTTTGTGGGGCGTAACTTTTGCACTATTAGACTTAGCCGAGAGTGGTGTTGATTTGTCGTTTTTGAGAGATATTCCCAACCTGATTGTCATGGAAACTGGCGGTATGAAAGGCCGCCGCCGAGAAATACTCAGAGAAGAAGTACACGCAACACTCACACAAGCCTTTGGTGTTGAGGTCATTCATTCAGAATACGGCATGACAGAGCTACTCTCGCAAGCCTACTCAAAAGGGCATGGTATTTTTGAAACTCCACCAACTATGAAAATATTATTGAGAGAAATCAATGACCCTTTTGCTATATTTGACCAGACACAAACCTCAAAAACGGGCGGCATCAACGTCGTTGATTTGGCCAATTTAGACTCATGCAGTTTTATTGAAACCCAAGATTTAGGTCGATTTTTGGCCTCGCCCAATAGTTTTGAAGTAATTGGGCGTTTTGATAATTCAGACGTGAGGGGTTGTAATTTAATGGTAGGCTAAAAGATAGTTATTTTATTTTTTGAGCGAAACTGGCGGCCGCTTTTTGCACTTCTTGCAATTTTTCGGTATCTTGGCACAGTTCAATCAACTCTTTTTGTGTTTGTAACTTTGCCAAAAACATAACAACATGGGCTTTTTGCTGTTTAGTTTTAAAACTGTTTTTGAGTAATGCCATTTTGAGCCACTGCGTATATTCTTCAATCAACTGAGTAGAGGTAAAAAATGAGGTGTAGATGTCATTAGAAATAGCATCATATTCTTCTCTTAGAGTACTTTTTTCAAGGACTTGCATATTATTTTCTTTTTATTGTATTATTTCTTCTAATATGATTGTAGTTTTTGTAGTACTTTGTAGCACGTCTAATACTTCAAAAGTTGTGTTGGGCAAAAACAAAACTTCTTTTTCATTTTGTCCAGAATAGAGACCAAATTTAGAAAATTTTTCTATTTGTTTTCCTGTTTTACTAAAAATCATAAATAGTGTGTCTCCCTTTGAAAATGAATTAGCTATAAGCTCTGACCTACTGGTTGAAAAAAAAGAAAACTCTTGAATTGGTGTATTTCCATTAAGGGCATCAATATAACGTTGCTTTTGAGATGTATTAAAATCTACGCCTCTAAATACAACATCTTGATGATCAGGTAATTTATTGAGTGTTTCACATAAAAAACGTACATGACTATTGGTTATTATCACCTTGTTTTCAATTAGAGTATTATTTATGTTTTCATAACCAGAGTCGGAATAATGATAAATAATAGCCATTTCATGCAAACTCAATAGGGTATTGGTTAGCCGTAGGCTTTTGATTTCCTGAAAGGCTGAAAAAAAGGAGTGTTTCTACCAATTTGTTTAGTTCTGACATGATGACCCTATACCAGTGTAATGTAATGGCTCTCTAAACATCAATAACGGCCATCGTCAGGCGGCTGATGCAGACCAATTTGTCGTCTTCGGTCGTGATTTTTATTTCCCAAACATGAGTCGTGCGGCCAAGATGCAGTGGTGTAGCTTTGGCATATACCCAGCCACTTCTGACGGCTCTGATGTGGTTGGCGTTGATGTCAAGCCCTACTGCTCGCTGCTTCATAGGGTCGGGCAGGCACATAAAGGAGGCCATGCTACCGAGCGTTTCGGCCAACACAACCGATGCGCCACCGTGCAATATACCAAAGGGCTGGTGTGTGCGGGCATCAACGGGCATTCGGGCAGTAACGTAGTTGTCGCCAATTTCTAAAAATTCAATACCAATGAGGCTGGCAATGGTGTTTTGGTCGGTGCTTTTTATGGCTTCGAGTGTAATATTTTTGTTAAACATCGGATAGAAAAAATTAACTTTACAACCAAATCAATAACTGACAGGATTGTATTATGGCTAATGAAAGAAAAACTGAGCAAATAGTTAGAAAACTACTCACAAATAAAGGGTATTTTGACGACAAAAACATAGTAGTAGAGGAGCAAAAAAGTGATTTTCAGATTATAGATAAACTTTTGTCTAACGCATCAAAAAAAGGAATAGGGAAGGGGTATCCAGAATTTATCATTCGATCAAAAGAATACACTAATTTTTTGATTGTTGTCGAATGTAAGGCCGACACTAAAAAACATGAAAGCGTTGGCCTTGATAAATATAGTGATTTTGCTGTTGATGGCGTTTTATTGTATGCTTCTTTTCTTTCCAAAGAGTTTGATGTGCTGGCCATTGCCGTAAGTGGTGAAAATGAACAAGAACTAAAAATTTCGCAATTTTTATACTTAAAGAACCATAACAAGCAGCATCACTTTTTGGGTTCAGATTTATTGTCGCTACAAGACTACTACATATCATATCTAAATAGTGATTTAAAATTTAACCAAGATTACAATAAATTATTAGAATACACCAAAGATTTGAATGAGCTGCTGCACACCAAAAAAATCAAAGAAGCACAAAGAAGTTTGTTGATTAGTGGTGTTTTGATT
>JAYVJH010000462.1:0-3217 GCA_043769455.1 Runella sp.
GTGTTTTGGTGTATTAAACAACCAAATAGATTCTGTAAACTCAAATTGACCGATAGCCCAAGGTTTATTTTTGAATACCAAAACAGTCAAATTTTCATGCGTACAAGTGGACAATGGTTTTTTAGAGGATTCCTTCATCGGCAAAACTGAGATAAGTAGTTTCAGTAAAAATCAAATGGTCAAGTACTGGAATATCCAATAATTTGCCAGCCTCTTTGAGTCTTTGGGTCAAATCTCGATCGGCCTGGCTGGGTGTTCTGTTGCCCGATGGGTGGTTGTGTACCAGCACGATAGCCGAGGCGAGGTGTTCGATGGCTACCTTAAAAATCATCTTTGGGTCGGCTACCGTCCCTGACACTCCACCCGAGCTTATTTGCATCGGTCTGATGACTTCATTGGCACGATTCAATAACAATATCCAAAACTCTTCATGTGCCAAGTCCAACAAATAAGGCTTGATTTGCTCATAAGCATCTGCCGATGACGTTATTTTGGGTTTGCGAACCACCTCGCTTTCTTTCCGCCGTCGGCCTAACTCCAAAGCCGCAATGATACTAATAGCCTTGGCTTCGCCTATACCTTTTATTTTGGTCAAATCTTTGATAGTCAGTTTAGCCAATTCATTCAAGTTATTGTTGGCTTGCTGCAAAATCACTTTCGACAAGTCCACCGCCGACAGTTCGATAGTACCAGATCCTATCAAAATCGCTATCAATTCAGCATCGCTTAGAGCGGCTTTACCTTTGAGTAATAGCTTTTCACGAGGGCGGTCTTCTTCGGCCCAGCTCAATATGCGGCGAGTGTCTGCGTAGTCTATTGGCATCGGTCAATTAAAAATTGGTATAATTTGTGTAATTCGTAGCTAAAAAACTTAAATTTACGATTTTACTTTCAATATGCGCTTCTACTCCGTTATTATTCCCGTCTTTAATCGTCCCGACGAACTTTTAGAGCTTTTAACCTGCCTTGCAGCTCAAACTTACACACACTTTGAAGTGATAATTGTCGAAGACGGCTCAACGACAAAAGCCGATAGCGTTACGGAATCATTCAGACAAAAATTAAATATCAGCTACTTTTACAAACCTAACAGCGGGCAAGGGTTCGCCCGAAACTACGGCTTTGAGCGAGCCACAGGCGACTATTTCGTAGTCTTAGATTCTGATGCGCTGATTGAACCAAATTATCTACAAATTATTGAAAATCAGTTAAATAACGACTACTTAGACCTGTATGGCGGCCCCGACACCGACCACCCCGACTTTACCGACATTCAAAAAGCCATTAGTTATTCTATGACTTCGCTCTTTACGACTGGGGGAATTAGGGGCAAAAAAAACAATCTGGGCGGCACTTTCCACCCACGTAGTTTCAATATGGGGCTGTCTCGGCAGGTTTGGCAACGAACGGGCGGCTTTCAGATTAGTAGAATGGGCGAAGATATTATTTTTAGTATTTCGGCTATCAAATTAGGTTTTCGGTCTGGTCTCATTCCAGAGGCATTTATTTACCACAAACGCCGCACGAGTTTTAGTCAGTTTTTTAAACAACTCAAATTTTTTGGTCGAGCCCGCATCAATATTTCACGATTTTATCCTGACGAACTTAAACTTGTTCATACCTTTCCGCTCGTTTTTACGGTTGGCTGTGCGGCTATTCCTGTTCTTTATTTTGTCTATAAACCCTTATTTTGGATTGGTGTTTCCGTACTGATTCTATATAAACTACTAATTTTTGGCGATGCACTCATACAAACTAAGTCTTTAAAAATTGCCTTTTTGAGTCTTATAGCAGCCTTTGTGCAGTTGTTTGGTTACGGAACTGGTTTTTCGCAAGAAGGCATTAAACGACTAACCGAACCCAGTACTCACCGAGAAACTGGCGCGACGATTGACTACCCGACTTAAAAAACCGAAGCCATCGCTTTGGGCGATGGCTTCGGTAAAAAACTAAGGTCTTTAAAATCAACTAATATTCCCACAAGCTATGCTCTTCTTCCATTAGTTGCTCTTCCAACTGAATAGACTTCCAGAGTGCTTGCTTGTCGCCGCCGTATATAGTTGTTAAATCTTGATTTTTGGCATTTGAATATCTCACAATGCGAGACTCAAACAACCGTAAATCAAAGGCATCGGCTAAGTTTTTGTGTTGTGCCGTATTGTATTCATTAAACCAAATAAACTTCTTAGGGTCGCTTCTGAATAACTTATCTAAATCTTTATATTTGAAGGTAGCTATCGGCACTTCCAGACCAACGGGATTTACGTCGGCTGGTACATAAATTGTTACCGTCTGAATGTCGTGGTACAAGCGTGAGCGTTTGCGGTCAAAAACCCTATCCTCACGAATTTGCATTACTGTCAAGTCGCTTGGGTAATATTGATTTTCTGATTCTTTCTCAGCAGCAGCAGCCAGTGCCGCAGCAGCCTCCTCAGCCTGTTTACGTTTGATTTCGGTCGAGTCTATGGCTGGCTTTACAGCCGCAATGGCTGTTTTGCCACCTTTTTTTCCTTTTCCTTTTTTGGTTGGTGCGGCACCCCAGCCACCGTTATCGGCTGGCACATCGGCTTTTTTGGTATCAGTTGCCCCCCAGCCACCATCGCTGGCAGTTGGTTTTTGTGTACCAGCATCTTTTTTGGTATCTGTTCCCCAGCCACCAGCCGCTCCTGCATCTTTGGCGGGGTCGTCCGAAAAGCCCGCCTTTATTTCTTCGGCAGTCAGTGTTTTGGTAGCTGCTGGTATAGTCAATTTTTTATTAAACTGGTCTAATGTCAGCTTTTTGGCCAATTTATCGTCTTCGTAAGCGTCCAACAATCCCGCTTTCATTGCATCAATGATGTACTTCGTTATTTGGTTATCCTCAGAAAACATGGGTAAATTGGCTTTTTCTTTTAAGTCAATTCTACGCCACAGCGTGCGCTTCATCATCACGTCAGCTTCGTTGATTTCACGTACCGACAATGGATTTAAGCCCTTATTGTCTTTTTCTTGTGCAAAACCAACATTGTTGCCCAATACCGAAAGTAGCACTGCGCCACTCAATATTTTTACTAATGTTTTCATGTCTATAGTTTTTTTTGAATAAAACGCCAAATACGTTCAATTATTACTTAATCGGAATATTTTTGGTATCAGTTACACCAGCATCAGTAATATCTCCTCTAAAGTTTCTGCGTTGCACGCCCTTTACCTCAATCACGTAGCGATCGCCCGACTG
>JAYVJH010000463.1:0-9135 GCA_043769455.1 Runella sp.
AGACGAACGGCCGTTCGTCTGTACCTTTATTTAAATCTTCTTCGCTGTTATTGCCATTGCCTCGTTTAGAAACTTCGGTAAACAATTCTTCGGGTTTAAGGAAGTAGCCCAATTTTTCCAATGCTTCTTCTTGTATGGCATCGAGGTATGTTTGGCTGTTTTCTGAGCCGAATGGCAATTCGGCTGTACGACCTATATCTCTAAACTTTATTTTGTCTTGCTTTAAAATTTCGTTGGCGAAAATTTCCATTTTCTCACTCAAATATTTATAGAATATAAAACCCAAAATGTAGTCACGAAATTCGTCTGCATTCATTTTGCCACGTAGGGTATTGGCAATATTCCAAAGTTGGGTTTCAAGTTGTTGTTTTTGGTCAATACTCATTTGGTGATATTGTTTTGTATTAGGTCGTAAGTTGGTTTTTTATAGTCGGTTAGTAACCATTCGATTCCTTAAACTTTTATTCTATATATTTGGTGCTATAATATAAAAGTACCGCCTGTATCTATCAAAATCTGAAACATGATTACTCAAACAAAAACGGCAGGTGTTCGGGTTTAATTTCTTCGTTGTCAATCGTCAAAAATTCTTCCCAAAACGCTTCTTCGGGCAGTGCGGCACGACACAATATTGGTTCTTTTTTGGTGGGGTGTTCAAAAAACAACCTCCGAGCGTGCAGATTGATACTACCGTCCAGATTGGGGCGAGCATAACCATACTTGACATCGCCTCTGATGGGGCTACCCATCGCAGCCAACTGTACCCTGATTTGATGCGGGCGGCCTGTGAGTGGAGTTACTTCGAGCAAAAAATGTTTGTTTATTTCGCCCACTACCCTATACGTCAGCTCTGCTTTTTGGGCTTGGGGCGTGGCTTGGTAGTCATAGGCTGTTACCACGTTTCGGCCTTCGTCTTTGATGAGCCAATGTACCAATTTGCCCGAAGCCTCACGAGGTTTGCGCCTAACTACGGCCCAATATGTTTTTTGAATGTCTCGTTTTCTGAACAATTCATTCATACGTTCGAGGGCTTTGGACGTTCGGGCAAAAACCACAATACCACTCACTGGGCGGTCTATTCGGTGGACTGTCCCCAAAAAAACCTCACCTGGTTTGTCGTATTTGGCCTTGATATAATCTTTCAGTAAATCTAACAGGCAAATATCGCCCGTTCGGTCGGCCTGAACAAGCAGCCCAGGGGCTTTATTGACTATCAGTAAGTGGTTGTCTTCGTATAAAACGTAGTATGGGCGCATTTGTAGTTTCGGCTTAATTGTTGTTTCTTGCACAAAGATACGTTCCTTAGGAATGTAAAATGTAAAATATAGAATCTAAAATTCAGAACCCAGACTATTGTATGCTGCTTTATAACGTAACGATGTGTGTAGAACCTGCCATTGAGGCCGAGCTGATTTACTGGATGCGAACCCAACACGTACCCAACGTAATGGCCACAGGGTTGCCAGTTGAGAGTAAAATATTGAAACTATTGACCGAAGTCGATAACGGCGGGGTTACTTATACTTTTCAGTATTTTTTCAAATCGCTCGACGACTACGAGACCTATCAAAACGACCACTCTCCTGCGCTGCAAAGCCACGTTCAGCAACGCTACAACGGCAAATATGTGTCGTTCAGAACGTTGTTAGAAGAAATATAAATAGTCTTGGGTGTATGGTACAGTGTCGTGAGTCAGTAAAATCGAAATACCGTATACCTTTTATCAACCACTTCAATAACGCACCATATCACTCTAACCAACCGTCTTTTAGTCTTATCGTTCTGTTTCCGTAAGCCGCATTTGCCTCAGAGTGAGTTACTTGTACGATGGTTACTTTGTCTTTTTGGTTCAATTCCTTAAACTGTTCCATAATTTGCTGGGCTTGCTCTGAGTGTAGATTACCAGTTGGCTCATCGGCAAAAATTATTTTTGGTTCGGCTACCAATGCCCGTGCTATACCCACCAACTGCTGCTGCCCACCCGATAGCTGGCTCGGGAAAAGGTCTTTTTTGCCCACAATATTAAACCTGTCCAACATATCCGCTACCCGACTTTTGCGCTCGCTGCCACCTTGGCCTTTGTAGAGTAGTGGCGTTTCGATGTTTTCATAAACCGTCAATTCGTCTATGAGGTGATAGGCTTGAAACACAAAACCAATCTGATTGCGGTGTAGGTCGGTTCGGCGTTTTTCGTTGAGTTTCTGTACGGGAGTGTCTTCAAAGAGGTATTCTCCCTCAGAGGCTTCTTCGAGTAGTCCCAAAATATGCAAGAGTGTGGACTTGCCAGAGCCGCTCGGCCCCATGATTGACACAAACTCACCCGTCTTGATGTCAATATTGATATTGCGTAACACGTAGCTCTTACCAAACCCCGCAGGAAAATGTTTGGCGATGTTAGTTAATTTTATCATTTGATGTTGTTGTTCATAATACAGACATGGCTTTAACTTATTTTTAAGTACTTGACTATTAAATAACTACTAAATTTTTCACTTTTCATTTTTCGATACTCACTACTTATTGGTATTATTTGTTAATTTTGTTAAAAAAGTTACTGCTATGACAAAATCATTTGAAACCTGGGAATATGAGGAGGTAGAAAACGCCTTTGGGCTAAAAAGAGTTAAAAACTTTCCGGCACTGATTGACTGGCAAAATTCGCCCAATGGAATTTCCAACTCTGTTAAAATCTTGCTACCCATTATACAAGAACGTTTGATAGATAATGTCGAAGCTTGGAACGAAGACGAACTCAAAATGTTTTTTATTGCTCCATTACTGAGCCAAATGCCGTTAGAAATGGCAGGATTTAAACCTTTCACACAGCGCACTATTTCTGCCAAATTCCCTGAAATAGACTTAGAAATTTCGGGTAAGGTTGAGTTTGTAATTGCACGTGGCAAACAACGGCCCAAACAACCGTACTTTTTTTTACACGAGCGGTTCGCCGCCCGATACAAACAAGAACGCCGCCGTGCGAACGACCCGTTAGGCCAGATTTTGATTTCGATGGTGGCAGCTCGCCAAAACAATGAAAAGAAAACACCGCTATTTGGCTGTTTTGTGGTAGGTCGTGATTGGTTTTTTGTAATCTTAGACGAGCAACAATATGCCGTCAGTTTGGCTTTCGATGCTACCAAAGACCACGAACTATACCAAATTGTAGCCATGCTCTCAGCTATGCCCCAGATTGTTGGCAAATACTTTTTGTAAACTCTCAGCCAGCGTTTTATACTCGCACTTTTTCTGTTACAATTTTTCCGTCAAACAAGTTAATGATTCGATGAGCAAAACCTGCGTCATAAGGCGAGTGCGTAACCATCACAATCGTTGTACCTGCCTCGTTGAGTTCTTGCAATAGCTTCATTACTTCTTCGCCATTGGTCGAGTCCAAGTTACCCGTAGGCTCATCGGCCAATATCATTTTGGGTTTGGCCACCACCGCCCGTGCTATGGCCGTGCGCTGCTGTTGCCCACCCGACAGTTGCTGCGGAAAGTGATTGCGGCGGTGCATCATATTCATTCGAGTGAGGGCGGCTTCTACTTTTTCTTTGCGCTCCGTGGCCGGAACTTTAAGATATAAAAGCGGTAGTTCTACGTTTTCATACACACTTAGCTCGTCTATCAAGTTAAAACTCTGAAATACAAAACCAATGGCCCCTTTTCGTAGATTGGCGCGTTGTCGCTCTGTCATGTTGGCAACTTCGGTAGTATAAAAATCATAACTGCCATCGCTGGGGTTGTCCAAAAGACCCAAAATATTGAGCAACGTGGACTTGCCGCAACCAGAAGGCCCCATGATAGCCACAAACTCGCCATCTTTGATTTCCATGTCAATGCCATTCAGGGCGGTCGTTTCAACTTCTTCGGTCGAGAAGATTTTTTGTAGGTTGGTTGTTTTTATCATAATTTTCAAAAACTTAATACTTCTTTATCACCAAAATTGGCATAACTACTTGTAATCACTTTTTCGCCTGCTTGCAAGCCTTCTAAGACCTCATAAAATTCAGGGTTTTTGCGCCCCAGCGTAATATTTCGTTTGCTGGCTTGCTTGCCGCTATTGTCCAATACATAAACCCAGTTGCCGCCAGTATCCGAGAAAAACCCACCGACAGGCAATAGAAGTGCTTTGGCGGCCTTGCCCAGTTCCAGACGAATAGGTGTAGATTGACCTCGCTTAATGCCCTCGGGTGCGCCCTTCGGAAAACGCATATCGACCTCAAAACGTCCACTTTTTACTTCTGGATAAATACGGACAATTTCGAGTGCATACTCTTTTCCGTTAAAATCAAAACCGCCCGCCAGTCCCACAAAAATTCTGGAAATATAGTTTTCGTCAATCGCCACACGCATCTTGAAGCCGTTGAGGTCGTCAATTTGTCCAATATTTTGGCCTTGATTGATATTTGAGCCAACCTCTACGTCTATTGAACTTAACAAACCCGACACGGGGGCTTTAACCACGAGATTGTCAAGTGTTTGTCGCCATAAGTCCACATTTTTTTGAGTACGAGAAAGCGTACCCTCCAACTGCCCAATCTGCATTTTTGAGTTGTCTTCTTGGTATTGCTGCGATTCTATTTCGATTTCTCGTTGCTTTACCAAACTTTCATAATCACGTTTCGATTTCAGAAATTCAGCATCTGGAATCACTTTGTCGGCATACAGTTTTTTGTTTCTGTCATAGCTATCTTTGGCTTGCTCCATCTGAAAGTCCAAGGTAGTGAGCGTTTTGCGAAGCCCAAACCGTTCTACTTTTAGTCGTTGTCGGGTATTTTGTAGGTCATTTACCAATCGGCTGGCTTCAGTTTCTGACTGCAAAAAATTGAGTTTCAGACTTTGGTTTTCGAGTTTCAATATCACCTGCCCTTGCTGCACCATGCTGCCACCGTCCACGAGTTTTTCTTTGACGTAGCCGCCCACAATGGCATCGAGCCTGATGGTTTTGAGCGGCTGCACTACACCCGTAACGACAATAAACTCGTCAAAATTACCAGTTGCAACACTCGCCACAGTTAGTTTTTCTATTTCTACATTGAGTTTTGAGCGTTTGTCTGCAAAACCAAATTGATAAATAACAAAACTCAACAAAAGTGCCACGCCAGCGATGAGCGAGATGCGTTGTGTTGTCCAAAATTTCTTTTCTAACTGACGATCCATGATTTTGATTATGAGTAAGTGAATGTTTGAATGATTGGGTGATGAAAAAGTAAAATTCAATCATTCAAACACCCAATCATTCAAAATTATTATGGCTGTTGATAGACTCAATTACAATATGCCAAAGGTCGTGCCAAATTTTGAATATACTGATTTTCAGCAAATTATAAAATTAACAATAAAAATAAGTGTTCGTTTTCGGACAGTTTACGTTCATATTCGGACAAAAATCAAAATCGCTAAAATCGTCTATTGACTGATTATCAGATAGTTTTGTAAATTGGCATTTTTATTGACAGAATAAACATGGAAAAAGAAATTGAATCTCTTTTTGAGCTGGCACAAAATAATGACAACAACAACAATAAAGTTTTGATACTGGGAGCAGTCTCAGATGAAATTGCAGTAAAGTTGTTGAGTGATTACAACATAGATGTTCGAGGTTTTTGTTTTTCAATAGATATATATGCCATTAAACACATTCTCAAAAGCCACGGCAATACCGAAAAAGAGCTAAAAAGAGGGCAGAAATCGGTAATGATTGAAGATATAAAAAGAATTTTTGAAATACTAACGCAACCTGATGTGGTATCTCGAGACGGAAAAAATAAGATTGGCTTAGATGTAATTCAGTTTCAAAAAACGATTGATGACCATTATTTAATTATCAACGAAATTAGAACAGGCAAAAAAATGCTGGCTCTAAATACAATGCGAATCATAAAAACTAAGAAGAACCGAGGAGTCCCCGATTCTTCTTAAAAACAACGAGCAGATGCTTTTCTGAAATCAGAAACCTTCTCTCTCACGTCCAACACGTCTTTGTTCAAAGAAGTAAATGAAAATATATTCAAAAAAGTTTCATTTGATTTAAAATCAAGCAACCGATAATAAATTTTACTTATGCAAACAGCCAAAATACTAATCATTGACGATGATGTGGACGTACTCAGTGCAGCCAAATTATTACTAAAACGCCATTTTAGCCAAGTCGATATTGAGCAAAATCCACTCAAAATACCATTTTTGATAACCAATGGTAGTTATGACGTAATACTACTCGACATGAATTTTACCCGAGACGTAAGCAGCGGCAAAGAAGGTTTCGACTGGCTCGACTGTATCTTAGACATTGACCCACGGGCAGTTGTGGTGTTATTTACGGCTTATGGTGATGTAGAAATGGCCGTCAGGGCAATGAAAGTCGGTGCCATGGATTTTGTACTAAAACCATGGCTAAACGATAAACTACTCGCCATTATGCAAGCTGCCGCCAACCACCGAGCAAGTAGCGGAGTACCTGTTTTTACCCAAAATACTATTATTAAAACACCGCCCAGTCTGGTTTATGCCAGTCCAACAATGCTTACTCTCATCAATACTGCCGAGCGAGTGGCGATAACCGATGCGACAGTGTTGATTTTGGGCGAAAACGGCACAGGTAAAAGCGAAATAGCGCAGTTGATTCACCAAAAATCAAGCCGAGCAATACAGCCTTTTATATCGGTGGACTTAGGTGCAATTTCTGAAACATTATTTGAAAGTGAGCTTTTTGGCCACACCAAAGGGGCGTTTACCGATGCCAAAGAAGACCGCATTGGGAGGTTTGAAGAAGCACAGGGAGGTACTATTTTTTTGGACGAGATCGGTAATCTATCACTTACGGCACAAGCCAAATTGTTGTCGGTGATTCAAAACCGAGTTGTTACCAGAGTTGGTTCGAGCAAGCCTCGTGCGCTCGATGTACGGATTGTATGCGCTACCAACCAAAACCTCAATCTGATGGTAACAGAGCGGACATTCAGACAGGATTTGATGTATAGAATCAATACCATTGAGCTTTCTGTACCACCATTGCGAGAGCGAACCGAGGATATTGTACCGCTGGCAGAGCATTTTTTGAAACAATTTAGACATCAATACAAACGAAGTGTAACGACTCTAAGTACCGCTTTGGTCAAACAGTTGCAACGCTACAACTGGCCTGGTAATGTGCGAGAACTGCGCTCATCGGTGGAACGAGCGGTGATATTGGCCCAAGAAAATACGCTCCAACCAGAAGATTTTTTTAAGAATATACACACCGAAACATTGCAATTTGTTGAGTCGTTTCAGATAGAAGACATGGAAAAAAAATTGATAGTAAAAGCAATGAAAAAATACAATGGTAATATTACCGAAGTGGCACGAGAGTTGGGGCTATCTCGTCAAGCACTGTATCGCCGAATGGATAAGTATATGATATGAAAAGTTTTTCAATAAGTCTAATTGTCAGAATCATATTGCTCATTGTCAGTATATTGCTGATAGTCTGGGGTTTTGAGGTCTATAATAACATAGGTGTTGCTGCCTCATTGGGGCTGATTTTAGTAGGTTTTCAAGTTTATAGTTTACACCAATATATTGTCAATGTCAATCGTAAATTGATACGTTTTTTTGAGTCTGTTCGGTACTCAGACTTTGCTATAAAGTTCAAAGCCGACGACCAGCGAGGCGATACTTTCAGAGACCTAAACATACAACTCAACGAAGTCTTGGAGGCGTTCAGAACTGCTCGTGCCGAAAAAGAAGCCAACCTACAATACCTCAACACAATCGTCCAGCAAATCAATACTGGGCTTATTAGTTTTGATGCCAACGGGCGTGTAGAATTGGTCAATAATGCGGCCTTGAAGATGTTGAATGTTTATAGAATTAGGCAGTTGGACGAACTCACAGATGCACACCCGCAACTCGTTGCGCTCTGTAACAAACAAAGCACAGGCTTACGCCAACTTTACCAAACACCCAACAACATACCACTTTCAGTACAGATTACACCTATTCAGCTACGTGGCAAATACCTCAGGATTTTGGTTTTGCAGAATATTGAATCTGAACTACAAGAAAAAGAAATCGAAGCATGGCAAAATCTCACCAAAGTACTAAGACACGAGATAATGAACTCCCTCACACCGATTTTATCGCTGACAGGTACGATGAAAGAAATAGTAATGCTCGACATCGTGCCGTTATTGCCTCAAAACGAGTCTGTCCAAGATCTATCAGAAGCACTACAAACTCTCGAAAAACGTAGCGGGGGAATTATTCAGTTTGTGAACGCCTATCGAGATTTTACGACATTACCCAAACCTGTTTTTAGTAAAATAATCGTAAATAAACTCATAGACAACGTTTTACAGTTGTTTCAACAAGATTTTCAAAAACTGAACTTTAAACCTCAACTTATCATTTCACCCAACAATCTAACCATTTGGACTGACCCAAGTCTGACAGAGCAAGTACTAATCAATATACTCAAAAACGCCCTCGAAGCACTACTCTACAAGGCCTCCCCGAAACTTACTATCAAAGCCTATTTACATCAAAACCAGCAAGTATTCATCGAAATTTCAGATAACGGGCAAGGAATCGAACCCGAAGCCTTAGATCGCATATTTATTCCGTTTTTTACTACCAAAAAAACAGGCTCAGGTATTGGGCTTAGTCTCTCACGGCAAATTATGCAGCAACACGGCGGCCAACTCACAGTAGAGTCAAAAGTTGATGAAGGAACGAGTTTTTTGCTTACTTTTGGGGCATAAAATCTAACAATATGACTTTACAAGACCTCTTCATTTGGCTCGGCCAAAACCCCATGCCTCTACTTGTTTTTTTTGGAGTGCTACCGCTCGGGGCTGTTTTGTTGGGAGCAATCACCAAAAACAAAACCTACGACTCAAACTGGCGTTATGGTTATTCGGCTTTGGTTTATTTGGTTTGTGTTCCAGGTATTTTTGCTGTGGCGTTGAGTGTTTATTTTTTCTTATTTGAGCGGCGAAGTATTTTACAGACCGATGTACTTACGCAAATTTTGCCAGTAGCCATCATGTTGCTCACGCTCTGGATTATCCGCCGCAGTTTACCTTTTAACTTCATTCCAGGTTTCAAAAAAATATCGGGGTTAATGCTCATGATTTTTTGTGCGCTCTCGCT
>JAYVJH010000464.1:0-3199 GCA_043769455.1 Runella sp.
CCTGCTTTTTCAAAAGCCAAGTTGTTGCCTTCGAGTGCGTTGCGTAAGTCTTTTTCTAAGTTTTTGCCTGTCATTTCAAACGACGTGCTAACGGTGGCGGTTTCTACCAAGTTTGTTTTGTAAATAAAAGCAGTCTGGTAGCGGCTTTGCATATTGCCCAATACTTCTTTGAGGTATTTGGCTTGGGACGTGGCTGTCGTTGAGCCGTTTTTGGCTGAGGCAACAAACTGCTGCGCCGAAGCTGGCTGAACGGACAAACTCGCCAACAAAGCAAGAGTGAATAATAAAGGTTTTCTCATTGGATTTGGTTGTTTGGTGCTAATAAAATTTGATTGTGTTGTTAGATTGTACATATTTAAGTTGAAGGGCAATAGATAAGGCATTGAGTAGTTCTTGAACATTACCAGATGGAATTGTTCCAGATATTTTTTCGTCCAACATTCGTTTGTCGGCCACTGTTACTTTAAGGTTATAGGTTTCGTTGAGCATGAGCGCAATTTCCGACAAGCGAGTGCCTTCAAATATCAGTCTGTGGTCTTGCCATGACGTATAAACTTCGGGCTTGACGATGTCGAGTTTTACTTTTGTGGTCGTTGTGTCCATTTCTACCCGTTGGTTGGGTTGCATGGTCAGCATTTTTACGGTATCTTTTTGTTTAACCGTCAGCCTGATTTTTCCAGATTTGAGTACTACTTCGGTTTTGTTGGCTCTGTCCAATACATTAAACTCTGTACCCAATACTTCAATTAAATGGTTTCGGTTGGTATGAACCAAAAAACGCTGATTGTTGTCTTTGTGTATTATCTTAAAAAATGCTTCGCCTGTCAGCCATACTTCACGGGTTTCGTTTGGTTTCCAGTTTTTGGCGTATTTCAGAGTAGAGTTACCGTTCAAAATCACAACTGAGCCATCAGAAAGCGTAATGCTACGGGTTTGGCCATAGTCGGCTCGCTCGGCTAATTGCTGCGAGGCTGCTGGGGTAGCTTTTTGGACTGAATAAAAATAAACGCCAACCATCAACAAAGGTATTAGGGCGGCAGCGGCAACCCAGCCAAAACGAGAAGACCGTAGAGGTCTCACAGGTGTCGGGCCGAGGTGGTCGCTTGCCGTCTCTCTGATTGATGAAGTATAAGTTTGTATATTGTTCCACATACGGCCTGTGGCTTCTGCATCTGGTTCTTTACCTGCTGCCGGGTTTTGTCTTGCCACCAAGAGGCTGTCCATCAGTCTTTGCCCATCGTCGGTTTTTATCCAAAACAACACTTGCTCTGCTTCGGCAGTTGTACAGGTATTGTTTAAGTATTTTTCAAAAATGTCTTTCACTTTCAATGGTTTTGTTGTGGTTTTGGTAGTAATACTGAAAAAGACATTAAAAACTATGCTCAAATTGAAATTATTTTTTCAAATATTCTCTAATTGTCCGCATAGCCTTCACCAAGTGGTCGCTGACGGTGCCTTTGCTGATGCCAAGGTCGGTAGCAATTTGGTCGTAACTGAGGTTATTGAATTTTGCTTTTTCAAAAACAATTCGTCGCTGAGTAGGTAGCGATTCGATGGCTTGACGGAGGAGTGCTTCGTTGTGAAGTATAAACTCGTTGTCATCGATTTGGGCTTCGTAGTTGTCGATTATATCGGCTCGTAACGATTCGGTATTGCCTGCTTTTTGGAGTGTGTCTAAGCACACATTTCTACAAACCGTAAACAAGTAAGACTTAATAGATTTGTCGGGGTCGAGTTGCGCTCGCTTATCCCAAACCTTGATAAATGTATCTTGAATAATATCTTCGGCCAAAGCGTTTGACTTTACTGTATTTTGTGCAAATCTGTACAAATCACGGTGAAACCCATCGTACAACAGCCTAAACGCATTTGTATCGGCTTGCCGAATGTTGGTTACACATTCTGTCCAATCAATATTTTTTAAATTTACTGACAATTAAGTAGTAGTCGTGAGTATGTAGTATGATGTCGTGAGTTAAATACAATACTGCAAATCAGAAAGTTATAAAAATTAAAATGCCGTATTACTTTTGAATATGTACTTATTTTGTACGAAACACAATTTAGATTATTTGACGAATAAAACGCCCAACGACTATTGACCAACGACTGATGGCTCTGATTTTCTAATAAAACGCTCTAATGTAGCCAAATGTTCGTCAAAGGCAGTTCGACCAGACGGCGTTGCGGCATAAGTAGTGTTGGGCTTGCGGCCAATAAACTGTTTTTCGACTTTGATATATGTGCTTTCTTCGAGCGCACGTAGGTGTGTAGCGAGGTTGCCATCGGTGAGATTCAATAATGATTTAAGCGCATTGAAACTTAAATAGTCATTGACCATCAACACCGACATAATACCAAGCCGAGCTTTACTCTCAAACGCCTTATTGAAGTTTTCAAGCATTCTTGTCATATTTTAGGTACATCAATGTTCCATAAATAAGGTGCAAAACCCCAAACCCCAATGCCCAAATGAGCAAATTGTAGCCAGGAAAAAACAACGAAAACAATCCCAAAGCAATTTCCGACAATCCCAAATATTCTACATCTCGATGCGTATATTTGCTTCCGTTGAGCAATGCCAAACCATAAAAAATAAGCGTAGCAGGAAAACAAATCCAGACTAACTTTCGTAAAAATAGCGCAATACAAAACAACCCACCCGTAGCCAAAGGTACAAACAAGCTCACCAAGAGTCGTTTAGATGTATCGTTCCAGACACTATGGCCACTTTTGCGGGCTTTACGAACCGTAAAAAAAATACCAAATACCAAGGCAGCCAACAACACACAAGCACCATTGACGAGCATAAATTGATACAACTCTCGGCGAGTAGGTTCGGTGAGTATATTGGCCGAGTCATAGTCGAAAGTATGGGTATTGAGCCGTAGATAAGCCACAGCCGCACCGACCAATGCCACCACACCTGCCGAAATACCCGACAAGCCACTCAACGACAAAAACTTAGACGACCGCTGCATGAGGTCTCTTATTTCGGAAAGGGTCTGCAATGGTTCATCTGACGAAGCCATAATCGTTGGTTTAATTAGGGTGAAGTTTTACCAAAAATAGCGCATTTAAGCCGAAAAATAAAAAAAGTAAAATATTTTTGCTAAAATGTAAAATAAACTATACATTTAGTCCGTTGTTCTTGCTCAAATATAAACTAAAATAATACAATGGAAACAAAATTGCTTTT
>JAYVJH010000465.1:0-3304 GCA_043769455.1 Runella sp.
TTGAAAATATTATTAACAACAGACCCAGAAAAAGACATGGCTATTTAAGTCCAATTCAAATATTTAACCAAAAAGTTGCATTTATTACTTGAATGTAGCCTATAAATAATCACTACTAAAAAGACCTTGTCATGTGGCTAAGTTAGCCATCAAACAAGGTCTTTTTAGTGTCTATCAATCACTTACAAATTTACTTTGTGCGCCCGAAGGGCGTGGAAATATTGAATCACAAAACAATTATTTATACTTAACTATACTAATAATCAAATAGTTATAAAAAACGAGCATTAAAATAGTTATATTAAAATTCAAAAAAATTCAAAAAAGTGTCCCCTCCTAAAATAATTATTTATCTTTGTGTAGTGTTCGATAACTACTACTACAATGAAGGTAAAATTTTATTTGAAAGACCAAAAGGCCGCAGTTAAATCTGTTATTTTGATGTACTGCCGATGGTCGGCTCACGGCCAAAAATATACCCTTAAATACAGTACCAAAGAATCGATAGCCAAAAATGGTTGGGACGTTGGTGGGCAATATGTCAAAAAAGAAGACAAAGGACATACCGAAAAAAACGCCCGACTAATGAGTTACAAAACTAAGGCCAATGACTTGTTTCGTAGATACCTCAACGATAACAACGATACCGCCCCGACTCCCGAAAAGTTAAGGGCGTTGCTCGATAAAATTTTTGACAGAATCGAAAAACCAAAAATAGATACGAAAGTTAGTATCAAAGACCTCACTTTTTTTGGCTGGATTGAAAAATATATCACCGACTGCCAAAATGGTGATAGACTGATTCAGAAAACAAACAAACGATTTAGTACAAGTTCCATAAACGGCTACCTAACCACACTCAAACACTTAAAAGAGTTTGAACGTAGCCAAAGAGCCAAATTTACGTTTGAGGCCGTGGACTTGCATTTTTATCATAAACTACTCAAATACCTCAATGACAAAAATTTTGCGACTAACCACGTGGGTAGTATCGTCAAATATTTGAAGGTGTTTATGAACAATGCCCTCAAAGATGGTATACACGACAATAGAAAGTTTGAAGATAGTGGGTTTACTAAACCGAGCGAAACGGTAGACAATATCTATTTGACCGACAACGAACTTCTTACGATTTATAAATTAGACTTGAAGCAGTTGCCTGGTCTTGACTGTGTCCGTGATTTGTTTCTGATTGGTTGCCATACTGGTCTAAGGTTTTCGGATTTTTCGCAACTCAAACCCGAAAATTTTTTGGGCGAAGGGCGTATATTGAAGGTAGCTACCCAAAAGACGGGCAAAGGGGTTTTTATACCATTGAACCCGATTGTGATGGCTATTGTGAACAAATACGGTGGGCTACTGCCGAAGTCTATCACCAACCAACAGACAAACCAACACCTCAAAGAGATTGGCAAACTATCAGACCTTACTGAGCAGGTAGAGGTAAGACGAACAAAGGGCGGCAAACAACAGACCAAGTATACGGCTACTCGACCACCCACATTTTAGATAACCGATTTTTAAGATTGCGTAAAATATGACTTTGCCAAATTGTAAAAATGCCATAGTGCCAATAGAAAAAATAACAAACTATTTGCTGGATATAACACACCCACACGGTAAAAGTAAGGCCAGTTTTTTTAATGGAACAGGGTATAGTTTCTACGATGCTGAACAACTGCAAACGGATTTGAAGTTGCTGGCGTGTGGTAGCAAAATACTCGAAACCATACCGAATGAAAGGGGCGTAAAATATGTAATAGTGGGTAACTTGATTGCCCCCAACGGTAAAATATATCTACTAAAAACGGTATGGATTATTGAAATAAACCAACTAAAACCAAGATTAGTAACTGCACACCTAAACTAATAAAAATATGATAACAGAAAACGAATTAGTAGCCTTGTTGAGCGACTTACCAGATACCGACCTTAGACGTGGGGACGTGGGAACAGCCGTATATGTGTATGAAGATGGCAAAATGGTTGAGGTAGAGTTTGTAAATGCCACAGGCGAAACGCTGGCAGTAACGACCCTCCAAACGACCCAAGTAAAACGAATAGACCACCGTGGGGCGGTGTTGCACGTAAACGAAAGAATATTGACCGCTGAGGCTGCCTAATATGACTTTTGACGAAGTAGGACACTTAACGCCATACACGGTTATTGAAACGGATTTGCAGACGTTTGAGCAAATGTTTGTGTTGAATTTTTCGGAATTGAGTAAACGTAAAAAATGGTATTTGAACTATTTGGAATACGTGAAAAATTTGAAAGAAACCATCGAAATAGATTTTTTACAATGGGTTGATGGTAGTTTTACAACGCTCAAATTTAACCCTAATGACATTGATTTTTTAACATTTTTGGACTTTGAGACTTATGAACAGTTTGATAAAGAAGTGAATGAGTTTAAAGGCCGCCGCTACTCTCAATTGCAGGGTACGGATGGCTATTTTATAAAAGTGTACCCACCTCAACACCGTTTGTACCGATTGTACGAGTTGGAATACAAACGTTGGATATTTGACTTTTCAACTAATTATAAAAATAATAAATCAAAGGGATTTGTAGCACTAAAATTTTAAAGAAATGGACGAAATACAGGATTTGATATTGAACACCGAACAACGAGCGGCAGCCGTTGCAAAACTTTTTCAGTTGATTGAAATGGATACCGAGATAATTGACCAGTATAGATCTAACGGTTTGGACGATGGACACGTAGCGCAGTATGTTGAGTTGAGAAATCGAAATTTGGAACGGCTGGCTAAAATGCTACACGTACCAAAACTCAATATTCATTTGTCGTTTGACGAAGCTGCCTAAATTATGATACATAACAAAAGAATTATAAAAATAAACTTTTAAGGTTATGCAGAAAGAAATCATTACAGATAGTTGGAGCGAAAGAGTGGCTCGTTTGATGGAACTCGTTGCACGAAAAACGGAAGCTATACGCATACACCAACAGCAAGAAAAACCCGACAAATTAGCGATTGAGCAATACGAACAAAAACGTGCAGAATACCTCAACGAATTGAGTGATTTGATGCAAACGTATGGTATAAGGGTAAAGTTTGAAATTTTGCCTTTATTGGCTGCCTAAATATGCCCTCAAAACGACATAAAACACCAGGAAAAAAGACTAACGTTTTTGGTGAAATAATACGAGAATAATATGAAAATGATTAGAGAAAATGCCCACTCTACCCTACTAAAAACAAAATTTATTAGGTACAGAAAACGGGAAGTGCGAATTTTGTGGTAATCACACTACATAAAATCACACCTCCCATGAAC
>JAYVJH010000466.1:0-15597 GCA_043769455.1 Runella sp.
ATTTACACGATTCATTTGGCCATCGTTGAGTTTTTCAACTGGTGGAAACTGCTCGGGATAGAAGCCAATCAGGTCGCCTATTTCTTGACGACCCTCACCACTCAAATAACGCTCAACTTCAGCAAAATGGGCTTCAATACCCCCGTTATCATCATGGTCAGAAATCTGTTCATCGTCATTAACATTTTTTGTAAGCCGATTGTGTGCAGCCAACATTTCTTCGAGTAGTTGCGTTATGTATTGTTCCATTTTTGTTAAATCTTATGTCAGAGCTTTTCGTAATTCTACTTACAAAAATGACAGAACTGATATACAATCCTGTCATTTTTGGTTAATGTTTTTATAGAGCTTATACTATCTCAAATCAGCATCGTCAGTGGATTTTCTAAGTACTTTTTGAGTGTTTGCAAAAACGCCGCACCCGTTGCACCGTCCACGGCACGGTGGTCGCACGAGAGGGTTACTTTCATAACGCTGGTCGGATATACGCTGCCATCTTCACGAAAAGCCGCTGTTTGTTTGATACCCCCCACAGCCAAAATACACGCATCTGGCGGGTTGATGATGGCCGTAAACTCGTCAATACCAAACATTCCTAAGTTAGAAATCGAAAACGTATTTCCTTCCCAGTCTTTGGGCTGTAGTTTTTTGTCTTTGGCTTTGGCCGCATAGTCTTTTACCTCAGCCCCAATTACTGACAGTGTTTTTTGATCGGCATTACGCACAACAGGCACAAGCAAACCGTCTTCTACTGCCACCGCTACACCAATATTGATGACGTGATTGATACGGATTTTGTCGCCCAACCACGACGAATTCACTGCTGGGTGTTGTTTGAGAGCCAATGCCGAGGCTTTGACTACAAAGTCATTAAAAGATATTTTGGTGGTAGCAACGGCATTGAGCGTTGTGCGGAGTTCAGCGGCCTTGTCCATGGTTATTTCCATAGTCAAGTAAAAATGTGGTGCTGTAAACAGACTTTCGCTCAAACGGCGAGCAATAGTCTTTCGCATCTGCGAAACAGGAATCTCCGTGTAATCAGTTGCGGAAATTGGGGCTGCTGAGTTGCTAACTGATTGAGCTGCCTTTGGTTGTTCGATTTTAACTTCTGCTTTTTGAGCAATAAATGCTACTTGCGGGCTGGCAACTACACCGCCATCAACATCTTTTTTGACGATTCGGCCACCTTCACCAGACCCCGTCAATGTAGCTAAATCTATGCCTTTTTCTTTGGCCAATGCCTTGGCAAGCGGAGAGGCTTTGAGACGACTATCTGAGTTTTGAGTGATTGAATGATTCGGTGATGTTACAGCTTCGCTAACCAAAGTAGATTGGTTATTAACATCTGATAACTGACCACCAAGCAATGCCTTATAATCAGCACCAGCTTCTCCAACGATAGCAATAATGGCATCGACTGGCACGGCTTGCCCTACCTCAACACCTATATAGAGTAGCGTACCGTCTTCGTAGTTTTCGAGTTCCATAGTAGCTTTGTCGGTTTCTACTTCGGCAATAATATCACCAGACTTAACAACATCACCTACTTTTTTGAGCCACGACACAAGCGTTCCCTCGGTCATTGTGTCCGACATTTTGGGCATTGTGATAGCAGTTGCTTTTACAGAAGCCCCCAATCCCGAAAGGGAGTTTAGAGGAGTTTGTGTTGTTAATTGCTCTTGGGCTATTGGCTTTTCAGTATTCACTGACAACTGTTCGCTGACAACCGATGACTGACCACCGAGCAGTGCCTGATAGTCCTCGCCCGATGCACCAACTATGGCCATGATGGCATCTACGGCCACGGCTTCGCCTTCCTGAACGCCAATATAAAGCAACGTTCCTTCCTGATAAGACTCCATGTCCATCGTCGCTTTGTCAGTTTCTACCTCTGCCAATATATCGCCAGATTTGATAACATCACCAACTTTTTTGCTCCAACGAGCAATGGTTCCTTCCGACATCGTGTCGGACATTTTGGGCATTCTGATTACTTCTGCCATAGTGGGTCTATTCTTGTGCTTGGGTGTGAAATCGAACAAACTTCATGCAATTTTGTACTTTTGTACTACTTGTTTTGCAAGAAGCTTGAAATTGTTATTATAGTTGTTTCGCCAAACTTGATTACAACTAATAGGGCTTTGTCGCCTGTCAATAAAAAGTCTGCTTTTCCGTCAATAGATAACGAAAGCAAAAAGTTATCTTTGGGGTCTCTACAAACTTCAACTTGGGTTTGGACTTTTATAAAATCAGCATATTCCTCTATCGTTTCGAGTATTTTTTCGATGTCAGAAGTTGAAAAGAACCGTCTAAATTTCGGTCTTTCTGCAACTTCTAAGAACTCATCGAGTAATTCTTGACTAAAAATTAAAATAGCACGTCTTGAAAAAATAATTTCGTCAAGTTTCGTAAAATCTTTGGTAATTAAAAAGCTAATCCAAAGGTTAGTATCAATAATGATTCGACTAACTCTGTTTTGCATATCGTTTACCTCTAATCAACTCTACTTCGCTGGTAATTTCATCAATTGATGGTGCTAATTTGGCTTTTGAACGTAGTTTTTTTAAAACACTTATAAATCCGACTTTGGAAGTATTCCGAATGGCAATTAAATTCAAGTCTGCTAAGTCTTTTAAAAGACTTTCCGCTTTGGGATTTAATATATCAATTTGCATTGTATTCATGGCGCAAATTTAGTTAAAAATTGTTTAGTTACAGATTTTTATCCCATGTTTCACGGTCGGGGTCTCTTTATATTTTTTATCGTTTTTTCAAAAAATCCTGTCGGTTAATATTTTCTTTTGGTGTTTGTTTGAGAATCTCTCGGTATTCTTTCTTTTTAAGGTCGCCATTCCTGACTCCACTTATAAATTTTTGCCAAGCAAACGGATTAAACAAAGACGGAACATTCATGGAACTTCTGTTACCAATGCTCTCTCGTCCGTTCATTTGCTGGTCCATAAAATAACTATAATTAGAGGCTGCACTCATGGGTGCTATGGCCATCATTTGCAATAAATATTCTTTGTTGGTACTTCTGGCCAGTGCTTCTCTGTCTTGTTCGTCTGGTAGTTTTAAAGAAATAAACGCTTTTTTGAACTCATCTTCGGTTGAGTACGGATACACTTTTACTTCGGCAAGGGTCTTTACGTCTTCTTTTAACATAATAATCGCCGAATATGAGTCATCTGAAATACGACGAGGAATGACATGAAATTGTTTCTGAAAACCTAAATAGCTAAAAATTACGCTATCGCCCGGGAAAACAGGTAATGCAAAAAAGCCACTTTCATCGGCCAGCGTTCCTCGCCCTGCTTTTGGAATAAAAATGTAAGTTCTGGCCAATGGCTGTGCGCCTTTGCCACCAACTATTCGCCCCGTAAAAACAATACTCTTTATTTGTCCTTGACCAACTGCCTTAACTGACATTAAAACCAAAGATAAAAAGATGACTGCAAATATATTTTTAATTTTCATATCAAGAAAACAATTTGACAAAAGTAATTATAAAAGGCATCGAAAGTAACAAACCGTCAAATCTGTCCAAAAAGCCACCATGCCCAGGAATACTATTGCCTGAGTCTTTGATGGAAATACTACGCTTGAAGAGCGACTCGACCAAGTCGCCGAGTGTACCACATACAACCATGATTGTAGCAATACAATACCACTGCCAAGGGTTGTATGTATTAAAATAATGACTAAGTCCTGTTGAAACAAGAGCAGCAAGCAAGGCACCTCCAATGAAACCCTCCCATGATTTTTTGGGCGACACCCGCTCAAATAACTTTCGTTTGCCATAGCGAGTTCCTGCAAAGTATGCGCCAATATCTGAGGCCCACAACAAAAACAAGCACCCAACTACGATTTCATAGTTGTAATAACCAGCTTTGAGCGACAGTCCAATCAAAAATGCAAATGGTAGAGCAACGTAAATTATTCCCAAAAATGTAAAAGCGATATTTAAGAACGGTTGCAGGTCTTTTTTCTTATATAATTTTATAAAAAAAACAGATGTAACCAGCGGAACTGTTAGGTAGTAAAAATTTGGTTGCAGGCTACCTTTTTCTATCAAAAACGTGAGTAAATTTATAATAATACCAATGGCTGTGCCATAATATGTGAGTGGCTGATTACCATTGAGACCTAATAGTTTGTAAAATTCAAGCTGTGTAAGCACACTAATTACGCAAAACAACAAAAAAAACGACCAGTCGCTGTAAAATATAGAAAACAAAATAATACTCACCCCCACAACGGAGGCGATGGCTCTTTGTTGTAGGTTATTTAGGTTATTTAAAAGAGATGTCATTAGCAATTATATTTCTCACTATTTCTTCGTCGGTGGGGTTTACAAGCACTTCATACCGGCCCCAATGATAGTTAGTATCTTTTTTATTGAGAATTACCGATACAATATTTTTCTCAATCAAGTAGTCGTGTATGATTTGAGCCTGATGCTGATGTGGGCTTTCAAATACCTTAGACCAGTTTTCTGATTTGGTATTTGTACTTAACACTACGTTTCCAGTATTTTTCTTGAAATAATACAACAATACCCCTGTGAGCAACAGTGAGATGATACCTACTGATGCTGAAACCGAGTTGTCAGATTGCGAAATATCAAATTCAATGATTTTTTTATTATTGAAAAAAATCAAAATGATTGTAAACCCATTATTTACCATGTGTGCAAGTATAGGCACCCACAAATTGGCACTCCACCAATACAAATACCCAAACAAAGCACCAAGTAACATTCTTGGCAAAAAGCCATAAAACTGTAGATGAATGGCACTAAAAAGAGCGGCAGCTATCCAGATGGCCACGTGCATATTTTGGATTTTATCAAATATTTTACGCTGAATCAACCCTCTAAACAAACATTCTTCACCAACGGCGGCTGTAACGGCAATCACAAAGAAGGCTACCAATAGTTTTGTCCAAGATGTAAAATCGGTCAAAAACAAACTCATACGTTCAAGCATCACTTCTTGGTCAGACATCCAATCCTCGATTACTTTCAGATTTGGTGGCAGGCTCATTTTTTTGTTGAGTTCTATCACCAAGCTATCAAATGGCATAAAAACTATTACTACTGCAAATGTTATCAGAAGTAGCAAAAAAGATGGAGTGGGTTTTTTGATGAAATGGCTCAAGCTACGTTTTTCTATCCATCGCCAATAAACGAGGCTTGGGGCCAAAAAGGTAAAAATATGAGCAACCAACTGCATCGACATAATGTACCACCAGGCATGAGGTACTTGGGTGGGGTTTTGAAGTAAATTTCCAATTTGGTCAATTGAAATCGTTGAATTGAAACTACTAACTATATAAACTACAATAAGCGACACCACATTGCCTACCGACAGACCGAGCAAAATAAGCCCAAACAAAACCATCATGTTGCGCCAAGGCGCACGTGGGGAGGCAGTTATATCTTCTGATTGATAACTCACAATGAGCGTTTTGTTGGTAAAATTGAGTAGCCGATTTGTAAACAAGTGCTGTGCAAAGTTAGTGAAATTTATACAAAAACAAAGGCTCTATAAACAGAAGAACGGCAAAAACACAAATCTTACCAAAGTAAAATGGCGTTTGTGAAGTGTTAAATTTGGGTACTCAGAAATTTGGCAAATGTTATGAAATAAACAAAAAACATACATAACTGGGAGTGGTTTTGCCAAATTTCGTATTTCACCCAGAAAAGTTAGGGGTTTTTATTTAATTCTTGTAAAATTTGGTCAGCAATCAATCGATGTGTATTTGCGTTGGGGTGAATATCAAATAAGATAGAATCTCTACCATTTTTGTCCCACAACAAATATTTATCATATTCTTTTGGTGTTTTGACGGCTGTTCTTAATGCAGAATCTACATCTACAAAAGTTATGTTTTGAGCGTTAGTTATCTTGTTGAAGTGTGTACGGTCGTAATGATTTGCAAAACGTGTTTCGTCATAGCCAAAGCCACCAAGATTCACTACTACTAACTGTGATTGATTTACTCGACAAATTTCGGCAATTTCATTATATACATATCGTTCTATGGCTTGATTGTCGCTTTCGGCACGGGGTTTCAATCCTAAGTTTATTTGTAATATCGACCATTTGTGTTTGAAAAAATCCAGTACGACCACAGGAAGCCCTACTTTCCAAACAAAGACACATTTATCAAAAAAAGAGCGAGCGGTTTGCTTAAAATAAATAGACTCGGGCTTATAAAGCGACGACATAAAAAGCGGTGGGTGCACATCGTGGCCGTCATCTTTGCGATGAATAAACGGAAATGGCATAACACCATGGGCGGTAGGGTAAAATGTAAATCGAGCACGGTCGGCTAACCAAGGCGAATGTTGAAGAAATACAATTTTGGGTTTCGATTTTGGTATTGCCTGACGAGCTAAAATTAGCATCTGAGCCAGCCCATAGGCACTTGTCCCTGCATTGAGATATTGGCCACCCAACTCTTTTGCTACATGATATGAATAGGTTTTTTCGGCAGGACAAAAGTCGCCCCACGTAAAGGAACACCCAAGAAAGAGTAGCGTTGTGTCAGACTTTAATCTTAATTGGGGAGCGACTGTTCTAAAACCAAGGCTGTCCAAAAGTATTGGGATTTGCTTTTGGGTTGTTCCAATAATGTAGTTGTGAGACCCACTACCATTGGGTGTGCCATGGTGTCCAAGTTCGGGGTGGGCTTCAAAGACACGCCCCCCTATGTTGTAGCCTGATTTATAATAATCGTAAAGTTTATCAATTTGTCGTAAAAAAGAGTAAGACGTAGCTACAGAACAAACCACGCTAACCCAAATCAGTGTGAAGCCCGCTATATTGCTTTTGTTGTTGAATATAGCACGAGACCAGTATTTTTTGTAGGTAACACAAAGCAAGCATAAGACGCAAGTGGTTATACCTATTAGGTCGAAAGCTGACTGAACAATAATAGGACTGGGTGTAAAACGACGAAGCCGTTGATGGTCAAAAAGCCAGGCGACGGCATCTGGAAACCAGTATAGACCAATGATGATAAGCAGCGCAAGAGGAATAAATAGGACATTTTTCATGGTATTAGCACAAATTATAGCCTAACCCAGTGTAAAAACCACACTGGGTCGTAAATATTTTTCTTAAATTATTATCGGTAAATAAATACGGTGTTTATTGTGAGTATTTCCAACATTATTGCACCGTTTTCACCAACAACGACGAGGTCTCTTTTTTATTATATATTTCAATAATAAAAAAGAGACCTCGTCAAAAAAATATTTTACAACGTTCTTTTTACTTCACGTGTCTCAAAACTTTCGACAACATCACCTATCTGTAAATCATTGAAGTTACGGATACTCATACCACATTCAAAGCCTGCACGAACGTCGCTTACATCATCCTTGAATCGTTTGAGTGCTGTTACGTCTCCCTCATGAACAACGATAAAGTCTCTGACAACACGAACTCGGTTATTGCGTTTGATAACACCATCGGTAACGTAGCAACCTGCAACGGTACCAACTTTTGTAATTTTGAATACGTCTCTCACTTCGAGTGTACCAGATATAATTTCTTCGACTGTTGGCTCGAGCATTCCGACCATGGCATCTTTTACGTCGTTGATGGCATCATAAATAATTGAGTACAAACGAATTTCGATTTGCTCTTGTTCTGCCAGTTTCTTAGAGTTGCCAGATGGTCGTACCTGAAAACCTATCACAACAGCATCTGACGCTATTGCAAGGTTTACATCAGATTCAGAAATTTGACCTACTGCTTTGTGTATAATATTGACCTGTACCTCTTCTGTCGAGAGTTTTAGTAATGAGTCTGACAGTGCTTCTACTGAGCCGTCCACGTCACCTTTTACAATTACGTTTAGTTCTTTGAAGCTGCCTATGGCTTTGCGGCGGCCTATTTCTTCGAGTGTGATGTGCTTGCGTGTTCTGATACTCTGCTCACGTATAATCTGCGCTCGCTTGGTGGCTATTTCACGTGCTTCACGCTCGGTTTCCATTACATTAAATTTGTCGCCAGCTTGAGGTGCGCCATTCAGACCGAGTAAAAGTACTGGTGTAGATGGGCCTGCTTCTTTGATTTTTTCACCACGACTATCAAACATCGCCTTGGCACGACCAAAGTTAGCACCCGCCAATATGACATCACCAATTTTTAGTGTACCATTCTGAACTAATACCGTTGCCATATAGCCACGGCCTTTGTCTAACGATGCCTCTACGATTGTACCATTTGCTCTGCGATTTGGATTTGACTTTAATTCCAACAAATCAGCTTCGAGCAATACTTTTTCTAATAAGTCTGGAATACCCAATCCACTTTTCGATGAAATTTCTTGGGTCTGATATTTACCCCCCCACTCTTCGACTAATATATTCATAATCGAAAGCTCTTCACGAACCTTCTCTGTATTTGCGCCAGGTTTATCTACCTTACTAAATGCAAACACGATGGGAACACCTGCCAACTGGGCATGGTTGATTGCTTCTCGGGTTTGTGGCATCACACTGTCATCGGCTGCTATCACGATAATGGCGACATCGGTTACTTTTGCACCTCTGGCACGCATGGCCGTAAAGGCTTCGTGGCCAGGTGTGTCCAAAAATGCAATCTGTCGTCCCGTATCGGTTTTTACATTGTATGCGCCTATGTGCTGAGTAATACCACCAGCTTCGCCAGCGGCTACACGTGTGCGACGAATATAGTCGAGCAATGAGGTTTTACCATGGTCAACGTGGCCCATAATAGTAACAACTGGCGCACGCTCCAACATATCCTCTGGTTTGTCATCATCTATTTGTATATCGGCCTGTACTTCTTCTTCGGCAGATATAAACTGGATTTCATAACCAAACTCGTCAGCTATGAGCGTAATTGATTCTGCATCTAATCGTTGGTTGATTGACACAAACACACCCATACTCAAACACACCGAAATTACTTCTGAAACCGATACGTCCATCATAGACGACAGGTCGTTGGCTGAAATAAACTCGGTTACTTTCAACACTTTTGAATCTTCCTGCTCCTGCTGCAAGCGTCCTTCTTCGGCCTCTGCACGCATCTTACGTTTTTCACGACGTTTGCCTGCACCAAAGTTTTTACCGCTTGACCCCGCAGTATTTATACGGCCAAAAGTTGCTTTGATAGAACTATCGACTGCTTTTTGTGAGATAGTTTCACGGCCTTTGCCACCGCCTTTTCCACCTTTGTTTCGATTGTTAGCTCCTCCGCTGTTGTTGTTGTTGCTTGTATTGTTAGTATTGTTCGATGGCGCAGTGTTACTATTGCCACCTTGACTACCTGCCGTGGTTGAGCGATTAGTTGGCTGACCACCACTCGTAGGTGCTTGGTTGGCTGTTCGCGGGGCTGGCCTGTCGCTTGTCGGCCTATTATCGCCTTCACGTCTTGGTCTCACACCGCCAGGTTGAGCATTGGGAGCATTTACTACTTTTTCGCCTTTGTGTACTCGCTTACGTTTTCCTTTGTTGTCTTTGTCTGAGTTGTTACCACCGCCTCTACGTTCTACTGGCAGTTGGATTTTCCCCAAAATTGTTAAACCTTTGAGCTGGTCGCCTTTGGCTTCTATCAGCTCTGTTTCGGCTGGCTTCTCAACTATTGGAGGTGGTGTAGGTACTTCTAATTTTGGTTGCTTTACTTGGCTGGCTTGTGGAGTTGGGGCTACAGCTTCAATCACAGCGGGTTTCGCCACAACGAGGGGTATTTCTACGATTTTAGGCTCTTCGACAATCTTAGGAGTCTCTTCAACCACTTTTGGAATCTCCACAACCACTTTTTCAACCACGATTGGCTGCTCAACTACAACTGGCGCCTTAATTTCTGGTTGCTCTACAACTGGGATTATTATTTTGGGTGGTGGCTCGGGGAGCGTTACCTTTTCGGGTATAATTTCTACAACTTTCTCCACCACAACAGCGACAGGCTCTACTATTGGTGCAGGTTGTGGTTTTTCAATCGTTATTTCTGGTTGCTTTTCAACGACAACCGCAGGTGCAGATGGCTTTTGAGGAGGCTTTATCGGAACACTAAGATCAATCTTGTCAATGACTTTAAGCCCAGTTACTTGAGCGGTGGCTCTTATAACGTCTGGCTCAGGCTTGGCAGCGACTGGTGCAGCAACCTCGACTATCGCAGGCTCGGGGCTATTGCTTCTAAACCATGTCGGAGTGTCGTCGTCCTGTTTGATTTTGCCCACAGAAACTGTCTGTGGTGGTATTTCCACGGGTTTTTTGGGCGCAACACCGTCCAAAAGTGCATCTGACTTGAAATCTTTTGCCAAGAAATCAAGCTGTTCGGCATTGAGTTTACTATTGGGGTTATTGTCCACCTTAAAGCCTTTTGCATTCAAATGACTAACAACAGTAGGGACACCTACGTTGAGTACTCTGGCTGCTTGGCTTAAGCGCATGGTTCTTTCGTCGGCCATATCAAAATTAAAAATTTAACTCAAAGGTAACTCTTTACAACTATTTTTGTACTGGATTGCTTAAACAGTTTACATAATTTTATTATTTAGGTGTCGTACAATCATTTTTTATTCAAATTCGCCTTTCAAAATCGTCAGTATTTCTTCTACTGTTTCTTCTTCGAGGTCGGTTCTTCTAATCAATTCTTCTTTACTCATGTTCAGTACCTGTTTGGCGGTATCTAACCCCAAACGGCGGAACTCTTCGAGCATCCACTCGTCGATTTCATCTCTAAATTCACTCAAATCTACGTCTTCTTCGTCTTCTTGCCCTTCAATATCTCTGAAAACGTCTAAGTCAAAACCAACCAATCGACCTGCTAATTTAATGTTCTGTCCACCTCGGCCAATGGCCAGCGATACTTGATCGGGTTTTAGGTAAACGGCCACTCGTTTGGTTTCACGGTCAATGTTCATCGACGTAATTTTAGCTGGACTTAATGCACGCTGTATCAACAGTTCCATGTTGTCAGTCCAGTTTATGACGTCAATGTTCTCATTGCCCAATTCTCTGACAATAGAATGAATCCTTGATCCTTTCATACCTACACAAGCACCCACAGGGTCTATGCGGTCGTCAAACGACTCTACTGCTACCTTGGCTCTTTCGCCTGGCTCACGTACAATTTTGCGTATCGAGATTATACCATCGTATATTTCTGGTATTTCGTTTTCAAACAATCTTTCCAGAAACACTGGCGAGGTTCTCGACAGAGCAATACGTGGAATACCATTGTTGTTTTCGACTTGGTGAACAACTACTTTCAAGCTATCACCTTTGCGGAAACGGTCTTTTGAAATCTGGTCTGTACGTGGTAGCACCAACTCGTTTCCGTCTGAGTCTAAACAGATTGTCTCGTTTTTCAAAAGTTGATATACTTCTACATTGATAAGGTCGCCGACCATGTCTTTGTATTTGATATACAATATTTCTTTTTCTAAGTCTTTGACTTTTTGGATAAGTGTCTGGCGGGCAGTCTGGACCATTCTACGACCAAAGTCGGCCAACTTTATTTCTTCTGCTACTTCTTCGCCTACTTCAAAGTCAGTCTGAATAAGCTGCGCTTCGGCCAACGGGATTTTATCCAACTCCCAAATATCTTCGGAGTTATCGTCCACGATTTCTCGTGTACGCCACATTTCCAAATCACCACTTTCGGGGTTAATGATAACATCAAAATTTGAGTCTGACCCGTATTTTTTACGAATCATTGACCTAAAAACTTCTTCCAATACCTTTATAATAGTAGGACGGTCGATGTTTTTGGAACGTGCAAAATCGGCAAACGATTCAATGAGTACTGCGCTATCCATCTTAATTCACAATTTTGGTTTGGTTTAAAATGATTTTTTTATGACTTCGGACTTTTCTATATATGTCCAACGTCTGATTGTTTTATCTGAACGAAATCTGTACTTGTGATTTCTTCACTTCTGAGTATTTGAAACTATCTATGACTGGCGGCTCTGATTTCTTTTTTGCTTTGGCACTAATCGTAAAACCATCAGCCGTTGCTTCTGTCAGTTCGCCCAATTTTTCTGTACCATCTAACAATATTACTTTCAGAGTTCGGCCAATGTTTTTTTGATATTGCCGAGCAAATGTAAGCGGAAAATCGACCCCAGGCGACGATACTTCGAGACGGTAGGCTTCTTCGATGAGTTCTAACTTAAAGATTTCATCGTCTAATTTTCTACTAATAATGGCACATTCGTCAATACTTATACCTGCATCGCTGTCGATTAGTACAATTACTTTATGGTTAGATTTAGAGGGTGAAACCTGCAAATCGACCACAAAAAACTTGTCATCTTCGAGAAGCGTACTTAATATTTGTGCAATTTGTTCTTTTTCGGTCATTTTTTAGCCAACAAAAAAGGGACTTTTACGTCCCCTCACACTCATTAAAACATAAACTCTGGTGCAAAGATAACTGTTTTTTTATGACATTTGCAAGATGATTGTAATTTTTATGTCTTTTTTGTGGGTTGATGGACTGGCGTTGTACCCTTTTGTGATACTCAAAGCTCGTAATCCGCCTGCTTATTTAATCAACCACGAGCGCATACACCTGCGGCAACAGTTAGAAATGGGGCTGTTGTTGTTTTATATTTGGTATATGTTTGAATTTATGTTGAGGTATTACAAACACAAAAACCCGTACTTGGCCTATCGCAATATTAGTTTTGAGCGAGAAGCCTACGCCAACGATGAAAAACTTGATTATTTAACAAAAAGAAAATTTTGGGGTTTTTGGAAGTATATTTGAAAATCCGTATTTATTTTGATACACCTAAATTTAGATAATAAAGCACAAAAACAAGATGTCGAACGAAGAAATAATTGATGCCCTTGAACTCACAGCCAAACTGATGGAACTGCATGAGGGCGATACTTTTAAAATAAAAAATTATAGCACAACTGCATTTAGTCTCAACAAACTAATTGACATACAACTGGCCAACTGCTCGATTGATGACTTGACAAAATTACAAAGTGTGGGCAAAAGTACGGCTACTAAAATAGTGGAATTTGTGCAGACTGGGTATTTTAAAGAATTGGACGATTTGCTGGAACAGACACCCAGCGGCGTGTTGGAGATGTTCAAAGTCAAAGGAATTGGCCCTAAGAAAATCGCTGTCATTTGGCGAGAACTGGGTATAGAAGACCTACGAGAGCTACAAATTGCGTGCGAGAGTGGTAAAATTGCCAAACTCAAAGGTTTCGGTGAAGGCACACAACAAAAGATATTAGACTCGCTGGCTTTTATGCAGAGCCAAGTTGGCAAACTTCGTATGGACAAAGCCGAAGCACTGGCACAACAAATTAAGGCGTTGCTTAGTCCTGTTTTTGAACGAGTAGAGATTGCAGGACAAGTACGCCGAAGGTCAGAAATTGTAGATACTCTTGTGCTTATAATTGCGACCAACGAGCCTGTGAAAGCGCAGCAACAAATCAATGTTTTTGAAGATTTGGTTCAAGATGTCAAACACTCATCGCCATTTATTTGGCGGGGCAAAGCGTTTGATTTACAGGTTTTGGTAGAATTGGTATGTGTCAAGCCCGATCAATTTGAAAGCCAATATTTTATACTCTCTGCCGACCAAAAACACTTGGCCGAACGCACACCGTCTGGGCAATCGTTGATGCAAGTGGCTTATAATGAAACGATTGTATCTGACGAAGACGTATATCAAAAAGCAAATTTACCATTTATAGTCCCCGAAATGAGAGAGGGTTTGGGAGAATTTGAATGGGCAATAAATAATAAAATTGAGGACTTAGTAACTTGGAATGACCTCCGTGGCATTTTGCACAACCACAGTACATATTCTGATGGTAAGCATAGCTTGGAGCGAATGGCTACGTTTTGTAAAGAACTGGGTTTTGAGTATTTGGGCATCGCCGACCATTCAAAATCTGCTGGTTATGCCAACGGGTTGAGTGTAGAGCGAGTAATGGAGCAGCACCGAGAAATTGAGAAACTAAACCAACAACTCGCACCTTTCAAAATATTAAAAGGCATAGAAGCTGATATTTTGGGCGATGGCTCATTGGACTATGACAATGAAATACTGGCGACTTTTGACTATGTGGTGGCTTCGGTACATAGCAACCTGACGATGAACTACGACAAAGCCATGAGCCGACTTATAAGAGCCATCGAAAACCCATATACAACAATTTTAGGCCACCCAACAGGCAGACTGTTACTATCTCGTGAAGGCTACCCGATTGACCATAAGTTAATTGTAGATGCCTGTGCAGCCAACAACGTTGTAATAGAAATCAACGCAAGCCCGTGGCGATTGGACATTGATTGGCGATGGATACGTTATTGCATAGAAAAAAATGTAATGCTCAGTATCAATCCTGACGCACACGAAACCAACGGCTATTTTGATATGCACTATGGAGTGTCGATTGGTCGCAAAGGCGGCCTAACCAAAAACATGACTTTTAATGCGCTTACTTTGACAGAAATAGAGGCATTTTTGAAGAAATAGCTCTATCAAATGTAGTTTTGGGTGTGGTAAGTAGTAAAGATATTTTGTAACTGAAAATATTATAAATAACTGATAATCAATTATTTATAATATTTTCAGTTACTCAATAGTCTAAACCAAATAAAAATACTTTTCGTTATTCGTTTTTCACTATTCACTACTTACAGTACCTCAACTACGTTTTGTTTTTTGTCAGTAAGTCGTCCAAAAGTTTGCAGGTCAAAATTATTTTGTCTCATAAAAGCCTCAAAATCGGACTGGTGCGCTGGCTCTACGGCTACGAGCAAGCCTCCGCTTGTCTGCGGGTCGGCTAAGATATAGCGCTGAATTTCGGTCAGTTCACTGATTTTGTGGCCATAGCTTTCCCAGTTTCTGACCGTACCGCCTGGAAATGATTTTTGGGCTAAATAATCTGATATAAAAGGTAATTTTGGTACTTTCTCAAAATCAATTTCAGCACTTAGGCCACTGCCTTCGGCCATCTCTGTCAGGTGTCCAAGCAGTCCGAAGCCTGTTACGTCTGTTAATGCTTTGACGTAACTTAGTTTTCCGATTTTTGCACCTATACTATTAAGTTGCGCCATAAGTTGCGGTGCTATGTAGGCGTGTGCTGGGGCTAAGATTTGTTTTTTTTGAGCCGTAGTCAAAATACCTACACCGAGTGGTTTGGTCAGGTAGAGCAAGCAACCTTCGGTAGCGGTATTATTTTGTTTGAGGTGAGCAATCAAAACTTTACCCGTAACTGCCAGCCCAAAAATAGGTTCTGGACTATCAATACTATGGCCACCAGCAAGTGGTATGCCTGCCTCAGCACAAATAGCTCGGCTACCTTCGAGTACTTGCTGGGCTATTTCGGGTGCAATTTTATCTATCGGCCAGCCCAAAATCGCAATAGCCATCAAGGGAGTACCGCCCATAGCATACACGTCCGAAATAGCGTTGGCTGATGCAATACGACCAAAATCAAAGGCATCATCGACGATGGGCATAAAAAAATCGGTAGTACTGATTACGGCTTCGCCATTGCCCAAGTCCATCACAGCCGCATCGTCTCGGGAGTCGTTGCCAACCAGTAAAGTAGCCCCCCGGCCC